>NC_016585.1:305000-522500 GCF_000283655.1 Azospirillum lipoferum 4B
CGAGATCGACCAGCTTGCGGGTCACCCACTCGAAATCCTCGTTCGTAAGTCCGAGTTGGGCCAGCGGGTCGCGCTTGTGCGCGTCGAAGCCGGCCGAGATCAGCAGCAATTCGGGCTGGAATGCCTCCAGCGCCGGCAGGATCGCGCGCTCCACCGCCTGGCGGAACTCGACGGAGCCGCTGTAGGGTTCCAGCGGCAGGTTCAGGATGTTGCCGTCCACCCCGCGTTCCCACGAATTGCCGGTGCCGGGATAGAGCGGCGACTGATGGGTGGAGGCGAAGAACAGGTCGGGATCGTCGGCGAACATCGCCTGGGTGCCGTTGCCGTGATGGACGTCGAAATCGACCACGGCGACGCGCGTCAGCCCATGGATCTTGCGGGCATGTTCCGCCCCGACCGCGATGTTGTTGAAGACGCAGAAGCCCATGGCGCGGGCCGGTTCGGCATGGTGGCCGCAGGGGCGCACGGCACAGAAGGCGTTCGTCGCCTCACCGGCCAGCACCGCATCGACCGCGGCGCAGACCGAGCCCGCCGCGCGCAGGATGGCTCCGCGCGACCCCGGCGACAGCAGCGTGTCGCCGTCCAGCCGGCGATATCCCTCGTCGGGCACCGCGGCCAGAACCGCCTCCACATACTGGCGGTCATGGACGCGCGACAGCTGATCCACATCGGCCTTGGGGGCGGACCGGCGCTCCAACGCGCGGAACTCCGGCCGGTCGAGGACCTGCCAGACGACGGCCAGCCGGTCCGGGGCCTCCGGATGGCCGGGGCCGGTGTCGTGGGCGAAGCAGTCGTGATGGGTGAAGATCAGGGTGGTCACGGGGCAGCCTCTCCCATGGGAAAGGCGCCGCCGGCCTCGGTGGGCGGCGGCGCCGGGTTCGGGGCGGTGGATCAGTGGGCGTAGGCGGTGCCCGCCGACGGCTCCGGCGCCGCGGCGACCGTGCCTTCCAGCTCCTGCAACTGCAGGCGGGTGAAGTCGCGGGCGCTGACGACGCCGACCAGATGGCCGTCCTCCAGAACCGGAAGATGCCTGATATGATGCCGGTCCATCAGCTGCAGGGCCTGCCGGACGCTGTCGGACGGGGCGCAGGTCACCGGCTGGCGGGTCATCAGCTGCGACACCGGCATGGACAGCAGCGGCGCCCCCCGGTCCAGCAGGGCGTGGACGATGTCACGCTCCGACAGGACGCCGGCCAGCGTGTTGCCTTCGGTCCGGCAGACGTCCTTGACGACCAGGGCGCTGATGTTCTCAGCCTTCATCAGGCCGATGGCTTCGGCGACCGTGGCGCTGGTCCGCACGGCGACGACGCGGGATTCCTTGGTGCGCAGGATATGTTCGACGTTCATGGCGTGGCTCCTGTCGGCTGGCGGCTGAACGGCTGATGGGGCGGCGGGGCGCTGAGATCGCACCACGCTATGAATATGGTATGCCAAATACAGTACGCCAATCAAACAATTTCGTCTGCCAATCGGGAATGGCGGAGCCCATCGAGGCTCAAGCTGTTGGATCCATTGCGCGAAGGGATCAGAGCGATAAAGTTGGCTATGCGGTATGTTTGCTATGCATGCAAATGGATGAGTGCATGCGGTATGCGCATGACCGGTATCATGTACTTTGTATACCAAAAAACTTGATCCGCCTTCTGCGGCGCGCCATAACACTCCGGCCAAGCCGAAGCCGTTCAATCAAAAAAAGCACCCCACCGAGACACATGGAGCGATGAACATGTTGGAAATCCTGGTTCTGGCGCTTGTGCTGTCCGTCTTCGGCGGCACGGTCCATTACATCCTGTCGATGCAGGTCGCCAATGCCGGCAAGTCGCAGCGCGATTTCTCCGCGGCGCCGCTTCGCCTCGCCAACCCGACCGAGGCCGACCTGAAGGAACAGGAAGACGAACTGCCGCCGGGTCCGTCCTGGGCCAGCTTCCCGCGCGCCTTCTGAGCAACGCCTTTCTGCACCCGCAACAGCGGCATCACAAAAAGACGGCCTCCTCAGGCCGTCTTTTTGTTTGTGTGCCTGCGCTGTCTCAGGCGAGCGGCAGCACCAGCTGGAAGCTTTTGATGGTCATGCGCTTGCGGTGATAGAAGCGGTGGGCTTCGCCGCGCTGGATGCCGGAGATGATCTCCATCTGGGCGCAGCCGCGTTCCCGCGCCTCGTTGGCCAGCCAGTCGAACAGCTTGTCGCCCAGCCCGTAGGACCGCTTGGCGGCGCTGGTCACCAGATCCTCGACATACATGTAACGACCGCGCGACAGCGTCTCGTGCACGCGGAAGCCGCCGCAGCCGGCGATCTCGCCGTCCAACCGCAGCAGGGCGAGGTTGTAGCCGTCGTCCATCTGCCGGCGGATCTGCGCGCGGTAGGCGTCGGCGTCGGTCATGTGGGTCCGCAGCTCCTTCATGACCGGGTAGCTGGCTGCGATATCGGCATCGTCCCGCGCCACGGCGATCTCGATGTTCTGCTGCTGGTCCATGGCGGTCGACTCCTTATCAAAATGGGTTCTGCCGGGAAGGGCCTGAGCGTCGGCCCCTGAGGCCGGGTTCTGAGAGCGTGCTCTCGGAACAGGTTCGGCCGGTGACCTTCAGGGCTCGTCCACCGCCGACGCTGGCATACCATATGCCAATGCGTCCGTTGCCCAAAGGCAGGCAGCGCCGCTTTCCGCGTGGCGGAAAATTCGTATGCCGAAGCCGCATACCAGCCGCCCCGAATGCGGGGAACGGAAACAGTTCGCGTGACCGACTAGCTACTTGTCTGCTGCTCGGCATCTGGTATACCATATTGATAATTCCAGACCGAACCCAGGACCGCATCGGTCTGGCGGGGGGCAAAAAACCGCCCCCGAAAGCAGTGGAGTGCCCCGAGGCCGCATCCTCGCCGCACGGCCACCGACAGCAAAGAACCGCGTCAGAACTCTGAAGCGTCAAACAAACGCTCAAGCATCAAAACAGAAGCGACGCCCGAACCGGCACAAAACCGCTTCCTAGGAGGAGATAGATAGATGCAGCATACGAATTCGGAGGCGCATGGCGCACCGCTCGGCGGCCGCTGGATGCAGTTGGTCATCGGCGTGATCTGCATGTCGATGATCGCCAACCTGCAATATGGCTGGACGCTGTTCGTAAACCCCATCGAAGAAAAGTATCACTGGGGTCGTGCCGCCATTCAGGTCGCCTTCACCATCTTCGTCGTGACCGAAACCTGGCTGGTCCCCGTCGAAGGCTGGTTCGTCGATAAATTTGGACCCCGCATCGTCGTTCTGATCGGCGGCATTCTGTGCGCGCTGGCCTGGGCCATCAACTCGGTCGCCGACTCGCTGGCACTCCTCTATCTGGGTGCGGCCATCGGTGGCATCGGCGCCGGCGGCGTCTATGGCACCTGCGTCGGCAACGCGCTGAAATGGTTCCCCGACCGCCGCGGTCTCGCCGCCGGCCTGACCGCAGCCGGCTTCGGCGCCGGCTCCGCGCTGACCGTGGTGCCGATCGCCAACATGATCCAGACCTCGGGCTTCGAGCAGACCTTCCTGGTGTTCGGTCTGGGCCAGGGCCTGATCGTCTTCGCGCTGGCCTGGTTCCTGAAGGAGCCGAACCCGGACCTGCTGCCGAAGAACAAGTCCAACATCGTGCAGAGCCGCCGCAACTACACCCCGCAGGAGACGCTGAAGTCGCCGGTCTTCTGGGTGATGTACCTGATGTTCGTCATGGTTGCCGCCGGCGGCCTGATGGCCACGGCCCAGCTCGGTCCGATCGCCAAGGACTTCCACCTCGACGGCATGCCGGTCAGCATCATGGGCCTGACCCTGCCGGCCCTGACCTTCGCGCTCACCATCGACCGTGTGCTGAACGGCGTGACCCGTCCCTTCTTCGGCTGGGTGTCCGACCATATCGGCCGCGAGAACACCATGTTCGTTGCCTTCGCCATCGAAGCCGTCGGCATCCTGGCGCTGAACCAGTGGGGCCATCATCCGGTCGCCTTCGTTGTCCTGACCGGTCTGGTGTTCTTCGCCTGGGGCGAGATCTACAGCCTGTTTCCGTCCTGCTGCGCCGACAGCTTCGGGTCGAAGTTCGCGACGACCAACGCCGGCCTGCTCTACACCGCCAAGGGCACGGCGTCGCTGGTGGTTCCCTTCGCCAACGTGATCGTGGCTTCCACCGGCAGCTGGCAGACGGTCTTCTTCTTCGCCGCCGCGGTCAACGCCATCGCCGCCTTCATGGCCCTGTTCGTCCTGAAGCCGATGCGCGCCCGCCAGATCGCCGAGGACACCCGCCAGCCGATGGGCAAGCTGGTGACCGAGGGTGCCGACTGAATGGGGGGAGCCTGCCGTGGCCGACCGGGGGGCCAGCCACGGCAGGGCTTAGAGATTGTCTGGCCGCCGGAGTGCAAACCGGCTGCGAAACAAACCGGCGTCGGGGCCACCGCATTGGTCCCGGCGTCGGTTTGTCGCGTTCTGGGAGCGGGTTCGCATGAACCGCATCGGAGATCCCGCATCCCGGCATAAGCCCGCTTCAAAGGCTGATATTCTGTATACAGAATACGAAGGCGCCGGTCAACACGGATCGAAAGGGATGGGTCGATCATGCTGAGTCTCGTCGTCCTGATGCTCGCCGCCTTCGCGTCGGGCGCGCTGAACGCCATTGCCGGGGGTGGAGCCTTCATCACCTTTCCGGCCCTGCTGTTTGCCGGCGTGCCGCCGGTGGCGGCCAACGCCTCCAGCACGGTGGCGCTGTTTCCGGGGCAGGCGGTGAGCAGCTGGGCCTACCGGCGCGAGATCGCGGCCGGCGGTCAGGTGAATGTCCCGGTCTTCGCCGTTCTCAGCCTCGTCGGCGGGCTGATCGGCGCCTTGCTGCTTCTGCTGACGCCGAATGCGGTGTTCGCGGGCTTCGTGCCCTGGCTGCTGTTGTTCGCAACCGCCGTTTTCGCCGTGGGGGCCTATGCGCCGTGGATCGTATCGCGGCTGCGGCTGGGCGGGCGGAGCGTGCTGGTCGTGCAGTTCGTCATCTCGATCTATGGCGGCTATTTCGGTGGGGGCATCGGCTTTCTGATGCTGGCGGCGCTGACCCTGTTCGGCCTGCGCGACATCCACGCCATGAACGGGCTGCGTCTGCTGCTGGCGATGCTGATGAATGCGGCGGCGGTCGGCGCCTTCATCGTCGCCGGAGCGGTGTCGTGGCGTGAGACGACGGTGATGGCGGTGGCGGCGATGGCGGGGGGCTATGCCGGCGCCAGGGGGGCGAAACGGGTCGATCCGAAGAGTCTGAAGACTTTGGTCGTCCTCATCGGAACGGCGCTGACCCTGTACTTCTTTGCGAAGGGAGCCTGATCCGGTTGGAGAAAAAGCAGGTGCCGTATTCTCGTCAGTCCCCCCACATTCCGCATTGACATACGGTATGTGGTATACCAAACTCCAGGCACAGTTTGCGCAACAGACTGTTGGATGCCGCTGCAATAGCAACCGGTCAGCCGATGGATGCGGCCGGTGTGGGCAGGCTGGCGTCGTCCAGCCCCACAGCATTCAAAAAGCGAAATCGGGGGAGAGGGGAATCCGGCATGAAGATCTGCATCTACGGATCCGGGGCCATCGGCGGCTATCTCGGCGTTCGCCTGCACCAAGCGGGTGCCGAAGTCAGTCTGGTGGCGCGCGGTGCGCATCTGGCGGCGATGCGCGAGAACGGCGTCACCCTGCTGATGGGGGAGGAGAAGACCGTCGTCCACCCCCGCTGCACCGACAACCCGGCCGAACTCGGCCCGCAGGACTACGTCATCATCGCGCTGAAGGCCCATTCCGTCCCCGGCGTCGTCCCCGCGATGCAGCCGCTGCTCGGTGAGGACACCGCCGTCGTCACCGCCGTCAACGGCATCCCCTATTGGTATTTTTACGGCACCGGCGGCGCGTTCGACGGCCGTACGCTGGAGACGGTCGATCCCGGTGCGGTTCAGTGGAAGGGGCTGGGGCCGGAGCGCGCCATCGGCTGCGTCGTCTATCCCGCGACCGAGGTGGTGGAGCCCGGCGTCATCCAGCATGTCTATGGCGACAAATTCTCGCTCGGCGAACCTGACGGGTCGACGTCGGACCGCGTCGTCGCCCTGTCCAAGGCGATGGAGGCCGGCGGCCTGCGCGCCCCCGTGCTCGACCGCATCCGCGACGAGATCTGGCTGAAGCTGTGGGGCAACCTGTGCTTCAACCCGATCAGCGCGCTCACCCACGGCACGCTGGAGGTCATCTGCGGCGATGCCGAAACCCGCGCCGTCGCCAAGGCGATGATGCTGGAGGCCAAGGAGATCGGCGACAGGCTGGGGGTCCATTTCCGCGTCGATGTCGAACGCCGGATCAACGGGGCCGCCGCGGTGGGGGCGCACAAGACCTCCATGCTGCAGGATCTGGAGCGCGGGCGGCCGATGGAGATCGACCCGCTGCTGTCGGTCGTCCAGGAGATGGGCCGCATGGTCGGCGTGGCCACCCCGACCATCGACGTGGTGCTCGCCCTGGTGAAGCAGCGGGGCGAGACCGCCGGCTGTTACAGCCGGCCGCAGCCCGCGGCGGCTCCGGCACCGGAAGTGGTGGCGGCCCAGTAAGCAGGGCACCGCTGAGCAACGCAGGTGGCGCGGCCGGCGCGGATCCCGAAGGACCGGGCCGGCCGCAATGGAATGGGGGAGGACCATCATGAAGGTCGAGGACATTCTCCGCAAGAAGGGCACGCGCATCGGCATGGTGCGCATCAACGAAACCGTCGCCACCGCACTGCGCCTGATGAAGGCGGAGAACACCGGGGCACTGGTGGTCAAGGACGTCTGCCGGACCGAGGGCAACACGGTGGTCGGCGTCATTTCCGAACGCGACGTGGTCCGCGCGCTGGTCGACCGCGGGCCCGGCATCCTGGAGCAGGCGGTGTCGGCGCTGATGACGCGCGATCCCTATTGCTGCAGCCCGTCCGACCCGGTTCGCCATGTGCTGAGCCTGATGGACGAGCATGGCATCCGCCATGTCCCGGTGCTGGAGGGATCGACCCTGGTCGGTGTCGTCAGCGTCCGCGACCTGATCCGCCAGCAGCTGGAAGACATGCGGGCCGACGACCTCGCCCCGGTCGCAGCCGCCGGGTCGGACGGCTGGGACTTTCCGGTCGTCGCCAACCAGTAGGCGGCGCGTGCGTGGCCGGCGCGGTTTCGTCGCCGGTCGCGCGGCTTCGCCCGCCCGACAGTGCCTTTTTGTGAATTTCGCCGCTTCGGCGCATCCCCGGCCATGAACCGGAAGCGGGTGGACCGATGTGGGTGGACGGATGAGGGCGGGCCATGGCCGCCACCCCCTGTCTGCTGTCCCATGCCTGCTGCCGGCGCTGGCCTTCGAAAGCAAACGACATGAAGATCGCCATACCCAGGGAGCGCCGCCCGGGCGAGCGCCGCGTCGCTGCGTCTCCCGAAACCGTCAAGAAGCTCAAAGCTCTCGGGCTGGACGTGGTGGTGGAGAGCGGGGCCGGCCTCGGTTCCAGCATCACCGACGCGGCCTTTGAGGCGGCGGGGGCCGCCATCGCCGCCGATGCGGCCTCGGCACTGGCCGATGCCGACATAGTGCTGAAGGTGCAGCGGCCGCTCATCGCCGCCGAAGGTGGCGAGGACGAGCTGGCGCTGATGCGCAAGGGCGCGCTGCTGTTCGCCATCCTCAACCCCTACAACAGCCGCGACCATGTGAAGGCCTATGCCGATGCCGGCGTGAACGCCTTCGCCATGGAGTTCATGCCGCGCATCACCCGTGCCCAGGTCATGGACGTGCTGTCCTCCCAGGCCAACCTCGCCGGCTACAAGGCCGTGGTGGATGCCGCCTCGGAATACGGCCGCGCCTTCCCGATGATGATGACCGCCGCCGGCACCGTTCCGCCGGCGCGCGCCTTCATCATGGGCGTCGGCGTCGCCGGCCTGCAGGCCATCGCCACCGCCAAGCGCCTCGGCGCCATCGTCTCGGCCACCGACGTGCGCCCGGCGGTGAAGGAGCAGGTGCAGTCGCTGGGCGGAAGCTTCGTCGCGGTCGAGAACGACGAGTTCAAACAGGCGGAGACCGCCGGCGGCTACGCCAAGGAGATGTCCGACGACTACAAGCGCCAGCAGGCCGCTCTGGTCGCCGAGCACATCAAGAAGCAGGACATCGTCATCACCACCGCGCTGATCCCCGGCCGCAAGGCGCCGATCCTGGTGACGGCGGAGCATGTGGCGTCGATGAAGCCGGGTTCGGTCATCATCGATCTGGCGGTGGAGCAGGGCGGCAACGTCGAGGGTGCCAAGCTGGGCGAGGTGGTGACCACGGCCAACGGCGTGAAGATCGTCGGCCATGCCAACTACGCCAGCCGCATCGCCGAGTCCGCATCGCTGCTCTACGCCAAGAACCTGCTGGCGCTGCTGACCTCCTTGCATGGCAAGGAGACGGGCGTGGCCGTCAACTGGGACGACGAGATCGTCAAGGCCATCGCGCTGACCCGCGACGGCGCCATCGTGCATCCTGCCTTCGCGGACGCCCGCGAAGCGCAACCCGCGTGAGGAGGCGGATCCCATGGAACACCCGGATCCCGCAAGCAACATCGCCGCATTCCGTGAAACCCTGGCGTCGCTGACCAATCAGGTCGACGCGCTGGCCGTGCAGGTGGCACAGCTGTCGCCGGTTCCCGTCAGCGAAGTTGCCGGCCACGGCGATTTCTTCGTCACCGGCCTGACGGTGCTCGTGCTGGCCTGCTTCGTCGGCTACTACGTCGTCTGGCGCGTCACCCCGGCTCTGCACTCGCCGCTGATGGCCGTCACCAACGCCGTGTCCTCGGTCATCATCGTCGGCGCGCTGATCGCCGCCGGTCCGGCCGGCTTCGGTTTCTCCAAGGTTCTCGGCTTCCTCGCCGTCATCCTGGCAAGCGTCAACATCTTCGGCGGCTTCCTCGTGACCCAGCGCATGCTCTCCATGTTCAAGAAGAAGGGCAAGTAAGACCATGGAAACCTTGTCGGCCCTTCTCTATCTCGTCGCCTCCATCTGCTTCGTCATGGCGCTGCGCGGGCTCTCCAGCCCGGAGACCTCGCGCCAGGGCAACATCTACGGCATGGTCGGCATGACCATTGCCATCCTGACCACGCTGGCATCCCCCATCGTCCAGTCCTATTGGATGATCGTGCTGGGCATCGCCATCGGCGGCGCCATCGGCTATGTGGTGGCCAAGAAGATCGAGATGACGGCGCTGCCCCAGCTGGTCGCCGCCTTCCACTCGCTGGTCGGTCTCGCCGCCGTCTTCGTGGCGCTCGCCGCCTTCTACTCGCCGGAGGCCTACGGCATCGGCGTGGCCGGCGCCATCGCCAAGGGCTCGCTGGTCGAGATGGCGCTCGGCACCGCCATCGGCGCCATCACCTTCACCGGTTCGCTGGTCGCCTTCGCCAAGCTGCAGGGCCTCGTCACCGGCAAGCCGCTGGTCTTCCCGATGCAGCATCCGCTGAACGCGGCGCTGGGCGTGCTGACCGTCATCCTGATCATCTGGCTGGTGCAGTCGAATTCGTCGGCGGCGATGTGGCTGATCGTGCTTGTGGCGCTGGCTCTCGGCTTCCTGCTGATCCTGCCGATCGGTGGCGCCGACATGCCGGTGGTCATCTCGATGCTGAACAGCTATTCCGGCTGGGCGGCCTGCGGCATCGGGTTCACCCTGCAGAACAACCTGCTGATCATCACCGGCGCGCTGGTGGGCTCTTCGGGCGCGATCCTGTCCTACATCATGTGCAAGGGCATGAACCGCTCGATCTTCAACGTCATCCTCGGCGGCTTCGGCGGCGAGAGTGCCGCTGCCGGCGGTGCCACCAAGGGTCCGCAGGGCTCGGTCAAGGCCGGCTCGGCCGAGGACGCCGCCTACATCATGAAGAACGCCCAGTCGGTGATCGTGGTGCCCGGCTACGGCATGGCGGTGGCCCAGGCCCAGCATGCCCTGCGCGAGATGGCGGACAGCCTGAAGCATGAGGGCGTCGACGTGAAATACGCCATCCACCCGGTGGCGGGCCGCATGCCCGGCCACATGAACGTGCTGCTGGCCGAAGCCAACGTCCCCTATGACGAGGTGTTCGAGCTGGAGGACATCAACCGCGACTTCGGCACGGCGGATGTCGCCTTCGTCATCGGTGCCAACGACGTGACCAACCCGGCCGCCAAGACCGACCCGACGAGCGCCATCTACGGCATGCCGATCCTGGACGTGGAGAAGGCCAAGACGGTGTTCTTCATCAAGCGCGGCATGGCGGCGGGCTATGCCGGCGTGGAGAACGAGCTGTTCTTCCGGCCGAACACCATGATGCTGTTCGGAGATGCCAAGAAGGTCACCGAAGAGGTCGTGAAGGCGATGGAGGCGTGACGGGGGCTGTTCTATGAGAAGGCGCGTCGCTCCGGTTGGGGCGGCGCACTTTCTGTTTTTTAGGGGTATCGCCTTCGAGTGCCCCCACCCTACCCCTCCCCCGCTGGGCGGGGGAGAGGATAAGTGCTTGATCGGGAAGGCAGCGGCAGTACCTCCCCCGCCCAGCGGGGGAGGTTAGGAGGGGGCATTCGCCAGCGGACGCTATCCCACCACCAGATCGTCCAGCCGGAACCCGGCAATATTGTAGATCTCCTCCAGCGCCCGGCCGAACTCCACCTCAGGCTCGTTCGCCACGCGCTCGCGCATTGCCGCCAGGATCTCCTGCTTGCTGCTGAAGCGCACCGCCATGATGAAGGGAAAACCGAAACGCTTGCGATAAGCGCGGTTCAGGTCGCGCTGCTCCTCCGCCTCCGCCTCGGTCAGCTCGTTCAAGCCGGCCTTCGCCTGTTCGGTCTGCGAGAAGGCGGTCAGATTGGCCGGGCGGCTGGCGCGGTCGGCGAGGTCGGGGTGGGACAGGATCAGCGCCCGCTGCCGCTCCGTTCCCGCATCGCGCACGATGCCGGTCATCGCCGCGCGCAAACCCGCGGCATCGGCGAAGGGTCGCTGGTCCCAGGCGGCCTCGGCCACCCAGGGGCTTTCCTCGAACACCGCGCCCAGCGCCGCGACGAAGGCGGCGCGGTCCATACGGTTCAGATCGTCGAGACTGTAGGGCATCGGAAGCCTCACTTCGGGGCGTAGGGGTGTTCGGCGATCCAATGGCGGGCGATGTCCAGCCGGGTCGCCACCCAGACCTTGTCATGGCCCTGCACATAATCGAGGAAGCGGGCCAGCGACGCGGCGCGGCCGGGCCGGCCGACCAGACGGCAATGCAGGCCGACCGACATCATCTTCGGCGCGCTGTCGCCCTCCGCATAGAGCGTGTCGAAGCTGTCCTTCAGATAGGCGAAGAACTGGTCGCCGCTGTTGAAGCCCTGGTTCGTCGCAAAGCGCATGTCGTTGGCGTCGAGCGTGTAGGGCACGATCAGCTGCGGCCGGCCATGGCTGTCGTCCCAATAGGGCAGGTCGTCGGCGTAGGAATCGGCGTTGTAGACGAAGCCGCCTTCCTCGGCGACCAGTCGCCAGGTGTTGGGGCTGCAGCGGCCGAGATACCAGCCAAGCGGACGCTCGCCGGTCACGCGGGTGTGCACCTCGATGGCGCGCAGCATGTGATCGCGCTCGACCTCCGCCGGCAGATGCTGGTAGTCGATCCAGCGCCAGCCATGGGTGGCGATCTCCCACCCCGCGGCCTTCATGGCGGCGACGATTTCCGGGTTGCGCTCCAGCGCCATGGCGACGCCATAGACGGTGACCGGCAGGTTGCGCTCCGTGAACATGCGGTGCAGCCGCCAGAAGCCGGCGCGCGAGCCGTATTCGTAGATCGATTCCATGTTCATGTGGCGGGCGCCGGGGATCGGCTGGGCGCCGACGATCTCCGACAGGAAGGTTTCCGACGCCGCGTCGCCGTGGAGGACGCAGTTCTCGCCGCCCTCCTCGTAATTGATGACGAACTGCACCGCCACCCGGGCGCCGCCCGGCCAGTTGGCCTGCGGCGGGGTGGCGCCATAGCCGATCATGTCGCGGGGGTAGCCCTGGGGATGGGCGGTCTCGGTCATCGTCGTCTCGCTCTTAACGCTGCGGTCGAAGCGGGGACTACGCTAAGCCATTGGCGGCAGGGGGTTCAATCGGGCGATTGGGCGCGGGGCTGAAGACAGTTTCCGGATTTCCGCGGGTGGGCAGGGGCGGGTGGTTGGGCTTAAGCTGTGGGGTGTGAAATGTCGTCGGCTGACGATGCCCCCACCTAACCTCCCCCGCTGGGCGGGGGAGGGACTGCCGCCGAACACCGACAAAGGTCCGATTCCCTCCCCCGCCCAGCGGGGGAGGGTCAGGGTGGGGGCATTCGAAGCCGATGCCTGAAAAATGGAGACCACCCACCCATGGGCCGCCTGACCACCCACGTCCTCGACATTGCCGCCGGGCGTCCGGCGCCGGGCATGCGCATCCGGCTGACCGCACTCGACAGCGGCACCGTGCTGGGCGAGTTCACCACCAACGCCGACGGCCGGCTCGACGCCCCGGCGCTGCAGGGCGACGCCTTCCAGCCCGGCCGCTACGAGCTGCTGTTCATGGCCGGCGAGTATTTCCGCCGCATCGGCACGATCACCGGCGACGGCCCCGACTTCATCGACGAGGTGCCGCTGCGCTTCGGCATCAGGGACGCCTCACAGCACTATCACGTGCCGCTGCTGGTCTCGCCCTGGGCCTATTCGACCTACCGCGGCAGCTGATTCCCCTTTCGGTGCCGCTTTCCAGCCTGTGGAAAAGGCAACCCATTGGTTTGCCGCACACACCATTGGCGCGCTTAGCTGTCCTCACGAACAATCGCGTTTGGTGAGGAGTCGAGCGATGGCGAGAATGACGGCGGCGGAAGCGGCGGTGCGGGTGCTGGAGCGGGAGGGCATCGACGTCTGCTTCGGCGTCCCCGGCGCCGCGATCAACCCCTTCTACGCGGCGATGCAGCGGCGCGGCACCATGCGCCATGTCCTGGCCCGCCATGTCGAGGGCGCCTCGCACATGGCGGAGGGCTACACACGGGCCAGGGCCGGCAACATCGGCGTGTGCGTCGGCACCTCCGGCCCGGCCGGCACCGACATGATCACCGGCCTCTATTCGGCCATCGCCGATTCCATCCCGATCCTGTGCATCACCGGGCAGGCGCCGCGCGCCCGCCTGCACAAGGAGGATTTCCAGGCCATCAACGTGCCCGACATCGCCCGGCCGGTGACAAAATGGGCGCTGACCGTGCTGGAGCCGGCGCAGGTGCCCTATGTCTTCCAGCAGGCCTTCCACCTGATGCGCAGCGGCCGTCCCGGCCCGGTGCTGATCGACCTGCCCATCGACGTCCAGATGGCGGAGATCGAATTCGACGACGAGACATACGAACCGCTGCCGGTCTACAAGCCCTCGGCCACCCGTGCCCAGGTCGAGAAGGCGCTGGCGATGTTCGCGGCGGCGGAGCGTCCGCTGGTCGTGGCCGGCGGCGGCATCATCAACGCCGATGCGTCCGACAAGCTGGTGGAATTCGCCGAGCTGCTGGGCGTGCCGGTGATCCCGACGCTGATGGGCTGGGGCACCATCCCCGACGACCATCCGCTGATGGCCGGCATGGTCGGGCTGCAGACCGCCCACCGTTACGGCAACGCGACGATGCTGAAGTCCGATTTCGTGCTGGGCATCGGCAACCGCTGGGCCAACCGCCACACCGGCTCGGTCGAGGTCTACACCAAGGGCCGCAAGTTCGTGCATGTCGACATCGAGCCGACCCAGATCGGCCGCGTCTTCATGCCGGATCTCGGCATCGTCTCCGACGCCGGCGCCGCGCTCGACATGTTCATCGAGGTGGCGAAGGAGTGGAAGGCGGAGGGCCGCTTCAAGGATCTCGGCGGCTGGGTCAGGGACTGCCAGGGCCGCAAGCGGTCGATGCACCGCCGCAGCGACTTCGATCAGGTGCCGATGAAGCCGCAGCGCGTCTATCAGGAGATGAACAGCGCCTTCGGCCAGGACACCACCTACGTCACCACCATCGGCCTGTCGCAGATCGCCGGCGCACAGTTCCTGCATGTCTACAAGCCGCGCCACTGGATCAACTGCGGTCAGGCCGGCCCGCTGGGCTGGACCCTGCCGGCGGCGCTCGGCGTCCGCGTCGCCGATCCGCAGCGGCGGATCGTCGCACTGTCCGGCGACTACGACTTCCAGTTCATGATCGAGGAGCTGGCGGTCGGCGCCCAGCACAAGCTGCCCTACATCCATGTGCTGGTGAACAACGCCTATCTCGGCCTGATCCGGCAGGCGCAGCGCGCCTTCCAGATGGACTTCCAGGTCCAGCTGTCCTTCGAGAACATCAACGCGCCGGAGATCGGCGTCTATGGCGTCGACCATGTCGCGGTGGCCGAGGGGCTGGGCTGCAAGGCGATCCGCGTCACCGAACCGGACCGCATCCAGGACGCTTTCGCCCAGGCCCAGGCCTGGATGGACGAGTATCGGGTGCCGGTCGTCGTCGAGCTGGTGCTGGAGCGGGTGACCAACATCGCCATGGGCACCGACATCGACAGCGTCAACGAGTTCGAGGAAATCCTCGACCTGCCGGTGGAGGAAAGCGAGACCGTCCTGGTCTGACGGCCCCATCCCGTCCGACCGGAAAGCCGCCGGGGCGCCGATGCGCTCCGGCGGCTTTTGCGTTCGGGACGCAGCGCAATCGGGGCGCAGACCGCCGCTCCGGCGGAATCGACGGGGTGCTGCTGCATGTCATGTAAACGACGCGTGGTCGTAACATGGCTTCATTATCGTCCCCGGCAAGGCAGTCGAGCAGCTTCACGGGGCTAGTCATGAAGTGGGTGGATGTATCGATCGGCAGCAAGCTGCTGGTTGTGGCCGGTCCGATCGCCTTCGCCGCCTTGGCGGGGGTGTCGTGGATCGGCTCCAACGCGATGGAGAGCGAAGCGGAGCGGAGCGCGTCCCGCGAGATGACGGCGCTGGCCGAGGGTGTGGCCGAGCGGGCGGGTGCCCAGATCGGTGCGCCGGTCGCTGCGGCCGAGGGCGCCGCGTCGGCCGTCCAGGGACTGCTGAATGCCGGGCACACCAGCCGCGACCTGCTCGGCGATCTGACGAAGGGGGCGCTGGGTGCCCGCAAGGACGTGGTCGGCATGGCGCTGGCCTTCGAGCCGAACGGGCTGGAGGGACGCGACGCCGATTTCAAGGACCATCCTTATTCCGGTGCGGGCGGGCGCATGCTGCCCTACTTCTTCCATGGGCCGGCGGGCGTGGAGGTCGAAAAGCTCGTCATGACCAAGGAGGCGGGCACCGAGGAATGGTATGACAAGCCGATCCGCGAGAACCGCAGCCTGATGACGCCGCCCTACACCTATCCGGTGAACGGCAAGGACGTGCTGATGACGACGGCCAGCATCGTGCTGCGCCATGGCGGCAAGCCGGTCGGCATCTATACCGTCGATCAGTCGCTTGCCGCACTCGGCGAACAGTCGGCCGCCCTGCGTCCCTTCGGCGTCGGCAGGGTATCGCTGGTTGGCGGCGGCCTGTGGGTGGTCAATGCCGACGAGGGGAAGCTTGGCAAGCCGGTCGAGGACCGCGCGCTGCTCGATGCCGTCACGCGCGTCGCGACGGAGGGGAGCCTGTCGCTCCGTACCGTCGCGGCGGATGGCAGCGACCTGTTGCGCAGCGTGGCGCCGGTGCGCTTCCCGGGCATGAAGGAAAGCTGGGCGGTCGTGGTGGACGTGCCGCTGGATGTGGTGATGAGCGCGGCGGAGCGGATACGGCTGGTCATGCTCGCCGCATCCGGCGCCGGCTTCCTGCTGCTGTGCGCGGGGCTTTGGGCGGCGGCCCGGTCCGTCGGCCGTCCGCTCGGCCGGCTGACCGGCACGATGACCCGCTTGGCCGAAGGTGACCTGACCCCCGCGGTCGAGGGGGCGGAGCGCGGCGACGAGGTCGGATCGATGGCCCGCGCCGTGGAAATCCTCAAGCGGAACTCGCTGGAAGCCCGCCGGCTGGAGGCGGAGCAGAAGCGCCTGGAGGAGGAGGCCGAACGCCGCCGCCGCGAGGGCATCGTCGAGGTCGCCGGCGAGTTCGAGCGCACGGTGCGCGGAGTGATCGCGACATTGACCGATGCATCCTCCCGCCTGCTTTCGGAATCCGAAGCGATGCATGGCCTTGCCACCGACGGGCACAACCGGACGGCGGCGGCCTCCGATGCGACCGCGCGGGCAAACGCCAATGTCCAGGCGGTGTCCTCGGCCGCTGACGAGCTGTCCGCATCGGTGGCCGAGATCGCCCGGCTGGTGACCCGGTCCATCGCCATCGCCCGCGATGCCGAAAACGAGGTCGCGGCCACCGGCGTGACCGTAGAGCGGCTGGCCGAAAGCTCCCGCCGCATCGGCGAAGTGACCGGGCTGATCCAGAACATCGCCGGCCAGACGAATCTGCTGGCGCTGAACGCCACCATCGAGGCGGCGCGGGCCGGGGAGGCGGGAAAGGGCTTCGCCGTCGTCGCCAGCGAGGTGAAGGCGCTCGCCACCCAGACCGCGCGGGCGACGGAGGAGATCGCCGCCCAGATCGCCGTCATCCAGCAGGTCTCCTCGGAAACGGTCGAGGCAACCGCCCGGATCTCCAAGACGATTTCCGAGATGAGCGGTTTCGGCACCACCATCGCCGCCGCCGTCGAGGAGCAGGAGGCCGCCACCCGCGAGATCGCCCACAATGTCCAGCAGGTGGCCGTCGGATCGGATGAGGTGGCCCGCAATGTCGCCAGCCTGTCGGAATCGGCGCGGATGATCGGCGAGGCATCCGGCGTAACGAAGGGGGCGGCCGGCAACGTCGCCATCCGCACGGAGGAGCTGGAACGGGCGACCGGCGAACTGATGCGGAAGATGGGGACGGCGTGATCCCCCATCCCAGCCGGTCGGGCCGGGCGTCCATCGGTCTACGGCGTCGTGCGTTTACTATGAAACGCACGATGCCGTAGCCTTATGATTGGCGATCGGATTCACGCTCCAAACCGATTCCGATTTTACGCGATCCGATCTAGGCATGTTGCGATGCGCAATTCCCCGTCCGCGGGGGGCGTGCTAGCGTTCCCGCCGTCCCGTAACCAACGGTCCGGCAGGGAGTCCGCGTCAGAATGGCGTTGCTAGAGAACATGCGCATCTTCGTCCGCGTCGTCGAGCTGGGCAGCCTGTCGGCCGCCGGACGGAACCTGCGCATGTCGCCGGCCATGGTCAGCCACCGCATCCAGCAGCTGGAAGCCCATCTCGGCGTCCGGCTGCTGAACCGCACGACCCGGCAGCTGCAGGCGACAGAGACCGGTATGGATTTCTACCAGAGCTGCCTGGAGGTTCTTGAGGCGGTGGAGCGCGCCCACAGCAGCATCGCCGCCGGATCCGGCGTGCCGTCGGGCAGCGTGCGGGTCACGGCGCCGCTCGGCTTCGGCCGCCGCATCCTGTCGCCGCTGGTGCCGGATTTCTGCGCCGCCCACCCGCTGGTGGAGGTGCGGCTGCGCCTGTCCGACCATCTGCTCGATCTGCTGCGCGAGGCGGTGGACGTGGCGGTGCGGATGGCGGCGCTGAAGGATTCCAGCTTCGTCGTGCGCAAGATCGCGGACGTGCGGCGCGTTCTGGTGGCCGCTCCCTCCTACCTGTCGGAGCGCGGCCGGCCATCGGTGCCGGCGGATTTGTCCGGGCACAACTGCCTGCTTCTGCGCTTCCCCGGCACCCAGCAATATCAATGGAGCGTGCTGGAGGGTGGCGAGCCGGTGAAGCTGCCGGTGTCGGGCCGCTTCGATGCCGACGATGGCGACGTGCTGACCGGCTGGGCGCTGGATGGCCGCGGCATCGCCATGAAGCCGCTGTGGGAGGTGGCCGAGCATCTCGCCAGCGGTGCCCTGGTGCCGGTGCTGCCGGAGTTTCCGCCGGAGCCGGTGACGCTGGCGGTGCTCTACCCCCACCGCGCGCTGGTGCCGGCCAAGGTGCGTGCCTTCGCCGACCATATGGTGCCGAAGATCAAGGCTGCGCTGACGGCGATTTCGCCGGATACGATCGTCTGACCGCATCCCCCGTTGCCGGATCGGGCATTGGAGTCCGGAGGGGAGCCTCCCGGACTCGACGTGATCCCTTGCCCTGCGACAGCCGGTCTTGCCAGCCGTGGCCGAACTGTGCAGAGTAGAAAATGTAACGATATAACGTTTCATATTCTGCCCTGAGGACAGGCGATGGCTGGAAGTGCCGACGATCCCTTCAGCGTTCCCGAAGACTTCATGCGTGCGGTCGCCATCGTGCGCACCCTGTGGTGCAATGACGACGTGCCGGAACGCTCCCTGGCCTGGGCTATGGTGGTGGAGGCGGTCAATCGCCTCGCCACCCTTAACGGTCCCGTCAGCACCAGCCGCTTGCTGGCGCGCCTGGGTGAGGCGGTCGGCGAAACCTCCACGCCGTCGTCGCTGACCCTGCAATGAGCGGCGTGACCAACAACCGCATCCACGGTGCGCGGTCCTGGCGCCAGGCCAAGCCGGTCCTGCTTCACCCCAAGCTTTTCCAAGGATTCATAGACTTTCAGGCGGGGCAGCCGTTCGATTACCGCCGGCTCGATTGCTGGCCGATGCTGGATCAGCACCGCTACGAGAATGGGCGGGAGCTCGCCGCCGAATGCAAGGCCGCCGGCATCACCGTGGTCTGGATCGACCGCACCCGCATTCCGCGCCCCTTGAAGACATTGGTGGTGGAGCGGGCGCTGGCCCGCTGCCCGGTCGCAGTCGGGGAATCCATCCCGGAACAGGCGACGAGAGGGGGAGCGATCAGGGTTGGGCGATCCGCGTCGTCGGTCGATATCCGCCGCGGCACCTTCCTCACACCCCGCGCGACCGCACCAGCAGGACCCGTGCATCCTCCGCCGCCCGGTGCAGGTGGGGGAGGAACTGCACCTCCATCTCCGGGCAGGTGACTCGGGCGGCCTGGGCGCTGATGTTCATCGCCGCGACCACGCCGCCGGCAGCGGTGCGGATCGGCACGGCGATGGAGCGCAGGCCCAGTTCCAGCTCCTGGTCCACCAGTGAGAATCCGCGGTCGCGCACCCGTTCCAACTCGCGCTTCAGCGCATCCGCCGCGGTGATGGTGCGTTCCGTGTAGGGCTTCAACGGGACGCGCGACAGGTAGGCGTCCAATTCCGGCTCCGGCAAGGCCGCCAGCAGGACACGCCCCATCGACGTGCAATAGGCCGGCAGGCGGCTGCCGACATTCAGCCCGACCGACATGATCCGCTTGGTCGCCGCGCGGGCGATATAGACCACGTCATCCTCGTCCAGCACGGCGGCGGAGCAGGATTCCTGCACGGCCCCGCTGACCTGTTCGATCAGCGGATCCAGGATCGTCGCGAGCGGGGCCGAGGACAGGAAGGAATAGCCCAGCGCCAGGATCTTCGGCTTCAGATAGAAGGTCCGGCCGTCCGACCCGGCATAGCCCAGCTGCATCAGCGTCAGCAGGCAACGCCGCGCCGCCGCCCGCGGCAGGCCGGTGATCTTCGCGATGTCGGCGATGGTCAGGTTCGGCTCGCGTTCGGTAAAGGCACGAATCACCGACAGGCCGCGCGCCAGCGAGGTCATGAAGTTCGGGTCGGACGCCTCTTCCGCCGCAGCGGACGGCGTCTTGTCTGCGGCCCCGGCCAGATGCTGGGTTTCGGCCATGCGCGGGTCCCTTCCCCGAGAAACGATCCTGAAGCGCCAAAATAGGGCGATTATCGCGCATTGACCAGAAAAAACGAACGAAACTGCCCCCAACTCCGTCGGCGACGGAAATAGTTCGATGTTCCCGCAATTGGCCTTGCGGGTGTCTGGCATCTGGTATACCGTATCGATAATTCAAAACGACGCGCCGCTCCAAACGACGCACCAGAGGGCGATCATCCGAACGCTCGCACAAGAACGCTCACGACAACAAGCGGCGCCGCCGGCGTCGGCGCGCAAAGGGTCGGAACCGTGATGAACCGCGATAGATTCAGTGTCGAACCCCTGGAACAGGGGATGAGCTTCAAGGCCAAGGCCTACCAGTCGCTGCGCCAGGCCATCACGCAGATGAACATCTACGGCCAGAGCAGCGAGATCAGGTTGGACGAACGCCGGCTGTGCGAAGCGTTGGGTGTCAGCCGCACCCCGGTGCGCGAGGCGATGGCGCTGCTGGAACAGGAGGGGTTCATCCGCTCCCAACCGCGGCGCGGGATCTTCGTGGTGCGCAAGACGAAGGCCGAACTGGTGGAGATGATCACGGTGTGTGCCGCCCTGGAAGGCATGGCGGCGCGCCTGTTCGTCGAAAACGCCACCACGGAAAAGCTGGAACTCCTGCATGCCGCCTTCGACAAATACACGAAAGCCGAGTTGGCGGAACATGTCGCCGAGTATTCCGACGCCAACATCGTCTTCCATCAAAGCATCGTCCAGGCTTCGGGCTCCGCGCTGATCTCGGATCTGACCGATCGCTTCTTCATCCATATGCGTGCGATCCGCCGCGCGACCATGGGCCTCGGCGACCGTGCCGACCAGTCCATCCACGAGCATCGGGACATCATCGAGGCGCTGGCCGCCCGCGATGCCGATCTCGCGGAACGTCGGGTGCGGGAACACACGCTCGGTCTCGCACAGTACGTGGAACGGCATTGCGCCTTCCTCGACTAACCAACTTTGAACCTTTTTCGGAGCCTCGGGGAGGAGTCACCCATATGTCTACTGCGGCTGCAACGATCACTAAGAACCAGGCCACGGAAGCATCTGTTGTCGAAGACGCGCCGGCGCTGACCGACGGCTTCCAGCTCGTCATCGACGCGCTCAAGCTCAACGACATCAACAATCTGTATGTCGTCCCCGGCATTCCGATTTCCGACCTGCTGCGCATGGCGCAGGCCGAGGGCATGCGCGTCGTCTCGTTCCGGCACGAACAGAATGCCGGCAACGCCGCCGCCATCGCCGGTTTCATGACCAGGAAGCCGGGCGTCTGCATGACGGTGTCGGCGCCGGGCTTCCTGAACGGCCTGACCGCGCTGGCGAACGCCACCACCAACTGCTTCCCGATGATCCTCATCAGCGGCTCGTCGGAGCGCGAGATCGTCGACCTGCAGCAGGGCGACTATGAGGAGATGGACCAGCTCGCCATCGCCAAGCCGCTGTGCAAGGCCGCCTTCCGCATCCTGCACGCCCAGGACATCGGCATCGGCGTGGCGCGTGCCATCCGCGCCGCGGTGTCGGGCCGTCCGGGCGGCGTCTACCTCGACCTGCCGGCCAAGCTGTTCTCGCAGGTCATGGATGCGGCCGAGGGCGCCAAGTCGCTGGTCAAGGTGGTCGATCCGACCCCGGCGCAATATCCCTCGGCCGAGGCGGTGAACCGCGCGCTCGACCTGCTGAAGGGGGCCAAGCGTCCGCTGGTGATCTTCGGCAAGGGCGCCGCCTATGCCCAGGCCGACGACACCATCCGCGCCTTCGTCGAGAAGAGCGGCATCCCCTTCCTGCAGATGAGCATGGCCAAGGGCCTGCTGCCCGACACCCACCCGCAATCGGCCGGCGCCGCCCGCTCGCTGGTGCTGCAGGAAGCCGACGTGGTCATGCTGGTCGGCGCGCGGCTGAACTGGCTGCTGTCGCACGGCAAGGGCAAGACCTGGGGCAAGCCCGGCTCCAAGAAGTTCATCCAGATCGACATCGAGCCGAAGGAGATGGACAGCAACGTCGAAATCCATGCTCCGCTGGTCGGCGACATCGCGTCCGTCATGGAAGTGCTGCTGAAGGGGATCGAGGGCGGGCTGACCCCGCCGACCGACTGGATGGCCACCGTCGCCGCCAAGCGTGAGCAGAACGTCGCCAAGATGGCGCCGAAGCTGATGAGCAACGCGTCGCCGATGAACTTCCACGGTGCGCTCGGCGCTCTGCGCCGCGTCATCAAGGAGCGGCCCGACGCCATGCTGGTCAATGAGGGCGCCAACACCCTCGACCTCGCCCGCGGCATCATCGACATGTACGAGCCGCGCAAGCGGCTGGACGTCGGCACCTGGGGCGTGATGGGCGTCGGCATGGGCTATGCCGTCGCCGCCGCGGTGGAAAGCGGCAAGCCGGTTCTGGCGGTGGAAGGCGACAGCGCCTTCGGCTTCTCCGGCATGGAGGTGGAGACGATCTGCCGCTACAACCTGCCGGTCTGCATCGTCATCTTCAACAACAACGGCATCTATCGCGGGACCGACGTCAATCCGACCGGCGGGGCCGACCCGTCGCCGATGGTCTTCGTCCCCGGCTCGCGCTACGACAAGATGATGGAGGCCTTCGGCGGCGTCGGTGTGCATGTCACCAATCCCGACGAGCTGTACCGCGCCGTGACCGAGGCGATGGACAGCGGCCGTCCGACCCTGATCAACGCCGTCATCGATCCGGCCGCCGGCACGGAAAGCGGCAACATCGGCAGCCTGAACCCGACCAGCTCGGTCCGCAAGATGCCGTCCTAAGAAAGACGGCTCCAAAAATCAGGCCGACCATCACGACTTTGAAAAGCAGGGGGGAGAAATACATGGGCAAGGCACTTCAGGGCGTGCGGATTCTCGACTTCACGCATGTGCAGTCGGGGCCGACCTGCACCCAGTTGCTGGCCTGGTTCGGCGCCGACGTCATCAAGGTGGAGCGGCCGGGCGAGGGTGACATCACCCGCAGCCAGCTGCGCGACCTGCCGGACGCCGACAGCCTGTATTTCACCATGCTGAACCACAACAAACGGTCCATCACCCTCGACACCAAGACGCCCAAGGGCAAGGAGGTGCTGGAGGCTCTGATCAAGACCTGCGACGTGATGGTCGAAAACTTCGCCCCCGGCGTACTCGATCGCATGGGGTTCACCTGGGAACGCATCCAGGAGCTGAACCCCGCGATGATCGTCGCGTCGGTCAAGGGCTTCGGCCCCGGGCCGTTCGAGAACTGCAAGGTGTACGAGAATGTCGCCCAGTGTGCGGGCGGCGCGGCCTCGACCACCGGTTTCGACGACGGCCCGCCGATGGTCACCGGCGCCCAGATCGGCGACAGCGGCACCGGCCTGCATCTGGCGCTCGGCATCGTCACCGCCCTCTACCAGCGCCGGGAGACCGGCCGGGGCCAGAAGGTGCTGGCCGCCATGCAGGACGCCGTGCTGAACCTGTGCCGCGTCAAGCTGCGCGACCAGCAGCGTCTGGCCCACGGGCCGATGAAGGAATACCCGCAATACCCGAACGGCGAGTTCGGCGACACGGTGCCGCGCGCCGGCAACGCGTCGGGCGGCGGCCAGCCGGGCTGGATCCTGAAGTGCAAGGGCTGGGAGACGGATCCCAACGCCTACATCTACTTCATCGCCCAGGCCCCGGTGTGGAAGTCGATCTGCAAGGTCATCGGCAAGGAGGAGTGGATCACCGATCCCGATTACGCCACCCCGGTCGCCCGCCTGCCGCGCCTGATGGAGATCTTCGGCACGGTGGAGGAATGGACCAAGACCCTGACCAAGTTCGAGGTCATGGACATCCTCAACAAGTACGACATCCCCTGCGGCCCGATCCTGTCGATGAAGGAGATTGCCGAGGACAAGTCGCTCTACGAGACCGGCACGCTGGTGGAGGTGGAGCACCCGACCCGCGGCAGTTACCTGACGGTCGGCAACCCGATCAAGCTGTCCGACAGCCCGACAGAGGTCACCCGCTCCCCCCTGCTGGGCGAGCATACCGACGAGATCCTGCGCGACGTGCTGGGCTTCAGCGAGCGCGAGATCATGGACATCCGCGACAGCGGCGCCATCGGCGTAGTGGAGCGGTTAGCGGCGGAGTAAGTTTCGCTCCGCTGCCCCCTCCCTAACCCTCCCCCGCTTCGCGGGAGATGGAACTGCCGCCGACCTTGCACTTACTCCCTCTCCCGCGAAGCGGGGGAGGGTCGGGGAGGGGGCAAAACGCCACCACGCATAGTGCCTTCAAAATACTACCCCGCTTCCCCGCTTCCCCTCTTCCCCGACCGTCCCCTTCCCGGTCGCCTGAGAGCCGAAGCCCGGACTTTCAAAAAATCCGCCGCCCGTCAGCCGATGCATTTCCGGCTCCCCGCGGCCTCCAAAAGACAAATTCAGAGACGCAAGCCATGAACATTCACGAGTATCAGGCCAAGGAACTGCTGCGGGGGTACGGCGTCGCCGTTCCGCGTGGCGGCGTGGCCTTCACCCCGGAAGAGGCTGCATCGGTCGCCCGCGAGCTGGGCGGTCCGGTCTGGGTGGTGAAGTCGCAGATCCATGCCGGCGGCCGCGGCGCCGGCCGGTTCCAGGACAACCCGACCGGCAAGGGCGGCGTCCGCGTCGTCAAGTCGGTCGAGGAGGTCGCCTCCAACGCTGCCGAGATGCTGAACCACGTCCTCGTGACCAAGCAGACCGGCCCGGCGGGCAAAGAGGTCAAGCGCCTCTATGTCGAGGAAGGCGCCGATATCAAGCGCGAGCTGTATCTCGGCCTGCTGATCGACCGCGCCACCGGCCGCGTCACCATCATCGCCTCGACCGAAGGCGGCATGGAGATCGAAGAGGTCGCCCACAACACGCCGGAGAAGATCGTCAAGGTCGCCATCGACCCGGCCACCGGCATCCAGGGCCACCACACCCGCAAGGTCGCCTTCGCGCTGGGCCTGGAAGGCAAGCAGGTCGGTGCCGCCGCCATGTTCATCCAGGCCGCCTACAAGGCGTTCACCGATCTCGACTGCGCCATCGTCGAGATCAACCCGCTGATCGTCACCGGGGCCGGCGACATCCTGGCGCTCGACGCCAAGATGAGCTTCGACGACAACGCGCTGTTCCGTAACAAGGACGTGGCCGCCCTGCGCGACGAGGCCGAAGAGGATCCGGCGGAGATCGAGGCGGCGAAGCACGAGCTGAACTACGTCAAGCTCGACGGCAACATCGGCTGCATGGTCAACGGCGCCGGCCTCGCCATGGCGACGATGGACATCATCAAGCTCTACGGTGCCGAGCCGGCCAATTTCCTCGACGTCGGCGGCGGCGCCACGAAGGAGCGCGTCACCGCGGCCTTCAAGCTGATCCTGTCCGACAGCGCGGTCGAAGGCATCCTGGTCAACATCTTCGGCGGCATCATGCGCTGCGACGTGATCGCCGAGGGCGTGGTCGCTGCGGCCCGTGACGTGAAACTGCATGTGCCGCTGGTGGTCCGGCTGGAGGGCACCAACGTGGCGTTCGGCAAGCAGATCCTGGCCGACTCCGGCCTGCCGATCCTGTCCGCCGACAATCTCGACGATGCAGCCCGGAAGATCGTCGCCGCCGTCAAGAAGGAGGCCGCGTAACATGGCCGTTCTCGTCGATAAGAACACGAAGGTGATCTGCCAGGGCTTCACCGGAGCCCAGGGCACCTTCCACTCCGAGCAGGCCATCGCCTACGGCACCAGGATGGTCGGCGGCGTGACCCCGGGAAAGGGCGGCGCCAAGCATCTCGACCTGCCGATCTTCGACACCGTGTCCGAAGCGGTGGAGAAGACCGGTGCCAACGCCAGCGTGATCTACGTGCCGCCGCCCTTCGCCGCGGACGCGATCCTGGAAGCCATCGACGCCGGGATCCCGCTGGTGGTCTGCATCACCGAAGGCATCCCGGTGCTGGACATGGTCCGCGTCAAGCGCGCGCTCGACGGCTCCCGGAAAAATGGAGTTGGGACCCGCCTGATCGGCCCGAACTGCCCCGGCATCATCACGCCGGACGAGTGCAAGATCGGCATCATGCCGGGCCACATCCACAAGCGCGGCAAGATCGGCATCGTCTCGCGCTCCGGCACGCTGACCTATGAGGCCGTCGCGCAGACCACGGCGGCCGGCCTCGGCCAGACCACCTGCATCGGCATCGGCGGCGACCCGGTCAACGGCACCAACTTCGTCGACAGCCTGGAGCTGTTCGTGAAGGATCCGGAGACCGAGGGCATCATCATGATCGGCGAGATCGGCGGCGACGCCGAAGTCCGCGGCGCCGAGTTCATCAAGGCGTCGGGCACGAAGAAGCCGGTCGTCGGCTTCATCGCCGGCCGCACGGCTCCTCCGGGCCGCCGCATGGGCCATGCCGGCGCGGTGATCTCCGGCGGCAACGACACCGCCGACTTCAAGATCGACTTCATGAAGTCGGTCGGCATCGCCGTCGCCGACAGCCCCGCCAGCCTGGGCTCCACCATGCAGTCGATTTTCAAGAACTGACCGGTACGCCGCGGGGCCGCCGTCCGCGACGGTCCCGCGGTTCAAGCGAAGCTTCTGTCACTCACGCCATCAGCCGCAACAGACAGGCGCAACCAACGCGCCGGACCCCGAGGGAGATGGGACATGAAAGCGCAAGCCCACACCAACAGCATGACCGCCGCCGCCATCGCACGCCGGATCATCCACGACGACCCCAGCGAGGGCGCCGCGGCGATCATCAAGACGGCGATCATCGAGGCGCCGCGCGAGAAGAACGACAACGGCAAGGCCGACGCCAAGGCCGAGCGCGGTCAGGTGGTGCAGTCGCTCTGCCGCGCGCTGAACATTCTGACCATCCTTGGCGCCAATGACGGTCCGATGACCCTGACCGAGCTGGCGGAGGCCGCACACCTGTCGCCCTCCACCACCCACCGCCTGCTGACGACCCTGCAGTATGAGCGCTATGTCCGCTTCGACCAGAGCGCGCGCGGCTGGGTGGTCGGCGTCCAGGCCTACATGACCGGGGCCAACTTCCTGAAGACCCGCAATCTGGTCGACGTCGCCCGTCCGCGCATGCGCCGCCTGATGGAGGAGAGCAGCGAGATCGTCAATCTGGCGGTCGAGGAGAATGGCGAGGCGATCTATCTGGCCCGCGTCGGCGGCCCCCGTGCCGCCCAGGTCGCGGTGCCGCAGACCGACCGCACGCTGCTGCACTGCTCCGCCGTGGGCAAGGCCCTGCTGGCCGGCATGACCGAGACCAAGGTGCAGACCATCGTGACCCAGCGCGGCATGCGCCAGTTCACCCGCAGCACCCTGTCCTCGCTGCCGGCGCTGTACCGCGACCTGACGCTGGTGCGGACCCGCGGCTATGCCCTGGACCAGGAGGAGCGGGTGTCGGGCCTGCGCTGCGTCGCCGCCCCGATCTTCGACGAGAATTCCCGTGTGATGGGCGCCCTGTCGCTGTCCGGCTCCAGCCGGCGCATCGAGGACGCGCGGCTGCGCGCCCTGGGCGAGATGGTCAAGCGCGCCGCCGCCGCGGTGACGCAGGAACTGGGCGGACGCGTCCCGGTCCCGAACTGATCCAGCCTGCACACGGTCAAGCAATTTACGAGACGCCAAGAGCTGACGGCAGGTGGTGCACGTCAGAATATCCTCCCTGGCGCACTAGAGGCCGCGTTCCCGATGGAGTGCGGCCTTCTTTCTTGCCTAAAAAGCCGTTTCCACGGAATGGAAAAGAGGTCGAATTCTCGGGAATTGGCGCCGGTTTGGTGCGATTGTCTGTCTCGGGAAAGGCGTTCCTTTCTCATCGGGCGGATGTGTTGTTTTGCATGTTCGCGCTTCTCTCGGAGACTGGCCGTGCTGTGTGCAGCACGGCCATTTTTTTGTTTTTTCCGCAGGACGAAATCGGATCCATCGCCGCGTGGACGGGCCGTCCGCCACGGCGACAGAGTGCCCTCGCAATAACTTTCAGCGGGCCCAATCACGACGACAGGGCAGGGGAGCGATCCGAATGACAGACACCATAAGCATGACGGCAATTGAGGTGAGCCAGCCCGGCAAGCCGGAGGTGCTGGTCCCGGCGCGCCGCCCGGTTCCCGATCCGGCGCCGGGCGAGATCCGCATCGCGGTGAAGGCGGCCGGCGTCAACCGGCCGGACGTGCTCCAGCGGCTCGGCAAATACAACCCGCCGCCGGGCGTCAGCGACATTCCCGGCCTGGAGGTCGCCGGCACTGTCGATGCGCTGGGCGAGGGGGTGGAGGGCTGGTCCATCGGCGATCCCGTCTGCGCCCTGCTGGCCGGCGGTGGCTATGCCGAATTCTGCGTCGTGCCCGCCGCCCAGTGCCTGCCGATCCCGGCCGGCCTGTCGATGGCAGAGGCGGCGGCCCTGCCGGAAACCTTCTTCACCGTCTGGTCGAACGTGTTCGAGCGCGGCGCGCTCCAGCCCGGCGAGGCGCTGCTGGTCCATGGCGGCACGTCCGGCATCGGCACCACGGCGATCCAGTTGGGCGCCGCCTTCGGCGCGCGGGTCTTCGCCACCGCACGCGGGCCGGAGAAATGTGCGGCCTGCGTCCGGCTGGGCGCCGAACGCGCCATCGACTATGGCACGGAGGATTTCGTCGCGGTGGTCAAGGACGCGACCGGCGGGGCGGGCGTGAATGTCGTGCTCGACATCGTCGGCGGCGATTACGTCGCCCGCAGCATCGACGCGCTGGCGGTCGAGGGGCGCTATGTCTGCATCGGCTTCGTCCGCGGGGCGACGGCGACGGTGAACTTCTTCCCCGTCATGACCAAGCGGCTGGTGCTGACCGGCTCCACCCTGCGGGCGCGCCCGGTCGCCTACAAACAGGCGGTGGCCGAGCAGTTGAAGGCCCGCGTCTGGCCGCTGATCGTCGAGGGGCGGATCAAGCCGGTCGTCCACGAGGTGTTTCCGCTGGAACGGGCCGCCGACGCCCACCGGCTGATGGAGAGCAACCAGCATGTCGGCAAGCTGGTGCTGGCGGTGGGGTGATGCGGTCCCTCTCCGCCCCAAACATCCCCTCTCCCCCCCGGCTTTTGCATTCACACATCTCGCCTCCGCGAAATGGCGGCAACCACAGGTGGTGAAAAGCCCTTCTCCCCTTGCGGGGCGGGATCGGCCAAACGCCAACGGCGTTTTGCCGACCCGCGGGTTGGGATGAGGGGTGCGACCGGCTGAAAGCCCGTGGAAATCAAGTTTCCGCCCCTCACCCCAACCCCTCTCCCGCGAGGGGAGAGGGGCTGTCCTCAATGCCAAGCTGCACGTCCTTTCGCAAATGCGAGATCTGTGCATCCCATAGCCCCTGGGGGAAGAGGGGGAATCCGCCCCCTCAATCCAGCATCGGCAGGCCGGTTTCGATCCGGACCAGCGCGGCCAGCAGCGGGGCGCCGATGTCGCGGCGGACGAAGTTGCTGGCCTTTTCCGCGGCGTTGATCGCCAGCTGGAAGCTGCGGCGCCAGCGGTCGTCGTTGTAGAAGGCCTTTTCCGCCTTGGCCCGCTGCGCCAGCAACCCCGGCCGGCGGCCGGCGGCATCGTCGACCAGCTTGTTCAGGCGGTTCATCAGGTCGTTGGCCGCGGCCGGCTCGCCGCGTTTCATCGCGGCCTCGACCAGTTCGGCAAAGGCCTCGCCGCGGGTGTCGATGTCCGCCACCTGCTCGGCATAGGCGACGGCCATGCCGGTCTCGCCGCGCTTGGCCAGCCGCCCCAGCACGGCCGGGATCGTCCAGGGATTCTCGTCCTGCACGGTGCTGAGCAGGCCCAGCGCCAGCTTCGGCTCGCCGATGTCGGCGGCGGCCACCGCCAGCTCCGGCGGACAGCAGTCGCCGAGGGTTTCCTTGAACTTGGAAAACTGCGTCTCGACCGTGTTCAGGAACAGGGTGCGGGCCTGCGCCTCCTTGCCGGCGCGCAGCAGCGACTGGGCGACCAGCCCCAGCTCCCAGGCGCAGTTGTGGCTGGAGGCGTAGCTCTTGGCCTCGTCCGCCAGCGCGTTGGTCAGCGCGGCGTCGCCGCGCCAGGACGCCGCCTTGGCGATGTCGGCGAGGTTGTAGATGCGGGTGGAGCAGTCGTTGATCTGCCGGGTGATGTCGAGCGCCAGCGGCGTCTGCCCCATCAGCGACAGCGCGCGGGCGACGAACAGGTCCTGGCCGGAGCTGTCGGCGACGCCGCCGCGGCGCACCGCACTGACGAAGGGCGCCATGATCTCCTTGGCGCGGCC
Organism: Azospirillum lipoferum 4B; assembly: GCF_000283655.1. Lineage (NCBI taxonomy): Bacteria > Pseudomonadati > Pseudomonadota > Alphaproteobacteria > Rhodospirillales > Azospirillaceae > Azospirillum > Azospirillum lipoferum. Next base: position 334,861 of record NC_016585.1, read on the forward strand.
GGGATCGCCCAGCTGCTGGTAGGCGACGGCCAGCGACAGCCAGTCCCAGCGCGCGGCGTTGATCGGCGTTTCCACCGGCGGCAGCATCTCGCCGATGCGGTGGAGGAAGCACAGGCTGCCGAGCGCGTCGTTGCAGACCAGCGCCCGGATGCGCGACCGGAATTCGTAGAAGTCGAAGTCGCCGACGAACTGGTTGGTGACGAGCTGCACCGCCAGCGAGCTGTCGGGGTATTTCGTCACGATCTCGTTGAACAGCTTGTCCGCCTCCTTCAGCAGGCGGGACTCCTCGGCGACGTCGAAGGTGTTGTCGGCCTGCCGGATCAGCTGCAGCGCCTGGACGAACATGCGGTTGGCCGGGCCGGGCGTTCCGGCGGTCGGGTTGTCCGCCCCGCCGCCTTCCTCCGTCGCGGTGCCCGCCGTCACGGCCTCGGCCGTCGCCGCGTCCTGCGCCGGAACGGGACCGGCCACGGCCGCCGCCGCCGGAAGGATCAGGGCGGCGGCGACGGTGGCGGTGCGGAGTGCGGCGAGGAGGCGGGAAAGGGCGGAGGCCATGGCGGTCGGGTTTCAACCCTGGAGGTTTGAGAGCAGACGGACGTAGCTGACGACGCGTTGAACGTTGGGAACCGAACGGGCGTGCTGGATTGCGCGGTCCAGCTCCTCCTGTGAACTGGCGACACCCATCAGATAGACAACGCCATCGACGGTATCGATGCTGTAGTTCTGGCTATGTATATCCGCATCGAACGTGATCCGGCTGCGAATCTGGGTTGAAATCCAGGTGTCGCGCGCGGTGTCGACGATGCTGGAGCCGTTGTCGATCTGGATCTCGTTGATGACTTCCTTGACGCCCTGGGCCTGCCAGGCGAGGCGCACCGCGTCGAGCCGCATCTGCGGGTCGGCGGCGCGGCCGGTCAGCAGCACGTGGCCCTGGTCGATCGTCAACCCGATCCGGTTGGTCATGTCGACCGAATGCTGCAGCCACAGCGAGTTGATGCGGGCACGGATTTCGGTGTCGCTGACGAACCCGCCGAACCCGCGCTCCTGCGACGCCACGACCGCGGCGCTGCCGGCGGTGCCGAGCAGCAGGGGGCCGCAGCCGGCCAGCGAAAAACCGGCCGTGCAGGCGAGCGCGAACAATGTCCCAAGGCGGCTCAAACCCGTCACAGCGTGCCTCCCTTCGCCAGCGTGCCGAGCGCCGGGCGGATGCGGCGCGCGGCCGGAAAAAGTCACGGCGGAACGGCGTTTGCAATGGGGAAATTCGGAGCCTTCAGCAGTCATCGTCACTTTGTCCCCAGGTGATGCACGGATGTTGCAGTCGCTGCGGCTGCGAAGGGATGATTGCCGCAACGCCTCGGGCAGTCTCAGGGCAGAATCAGGCGAAAGCTGGGCTGGACAGCACGCTCGCGATCTCTCGCGCCAGGACGCTAGAAACCACCCGTCGCGCCGTGGGGTCTCTCAGGATTTCCTCGTCCTTGGGGTTGGACAGGAAGCCGGTCTCCACCAGCACCGACGGCACGTCCGGCGCCTTCAGCACGGCGAAATTCGCCGCGCGCATCGGGTTGTCGAGCAGGCGAAGCTCCTTTCCCGCTCCCTCCACCAGAAGCTGGCGGGCGGCGAGCGAGGCATGGCGGGTGTGGCGCGCCGTCAGGTCCAGCAGGATATCCTTGACGATGCGGTTGGCGTTGCCCGTCCCCCGCTTGCCGAATCGGTCCGCCTCGTTCTCCTGCTGGGCAAGGCGGGAGGCGAAGGCATCGGACGCCTTTTCGGACAGGATATAGGCCGACATGCCGCGGGCGTCGGCATTGGGGGCGCTGTCGGCGTGGATCGACACGAACAGGTCCGCTCCCGCCTTGCGCGTCAATGCCACCCGTTCGTCCAGCGCCAGGAAGCGGTCGTCGCGCCGCGTCAGCTTCGCCGTTATGCCGTGCCGCTGGGCCAGCAGGCGGGCGACCTCGCGGGCGATGTCCAGAGTCACCGCCTTCTCGTGGGTGCCGCGGGTGCCGATGGCGCCGGGGTCGGCGCCGCCATGACCGGGATCGAGCATGACCAGCCGCGATCTCGGGGCGGTCTGCGGCGAAGTGCCGCCGGACGGCTTGCGCTCCGGCCGCTGCTGGCCGGCAAGGGCGGAGCCGGACGAAAGAGGCTGCGCCAGCGCCAGCCCCGCCGTGCCGAATGCGGTTAACCAAAGCTTGCTCAGTCCGAGCCCAAGCAGCTGTCGACGATCCATGGCGAAATATACCGTGCTGCAAGTGGAGGAAGGCTGCGACGTGCGATCGCCCTGTCCGTTGCTCTACCCCGATTCGTTAACCAATGCGGGCACGATTAAGTGTTGTCAAGGCCGGGCAGGTTACCATTCCTGAATATTTGTGGGCGTCCCGCCATCCGGGCAGACTTGACGGATCGAGGATTCGACAGATGTGAATGGTTGCTTGATGGCGGTCTGGGAAAGCGCTAAAATTTTAGCGATCAGCTCGGGAGGTGTCGATGTTGAGGAAAGCCCTGTTCAACATCATCCGGCAAGAGCAGCGCGAAGTCGAGGGTGAGCTCGAACGCGAGGAACAGCAGCCGAGGCCTGATGCACGCCGGATCGTCGGCCTGCGGCAGGAGGCAACCAGCCTGCGACGTGAGTTGGAGCATTTCCAAGACGTCTGACCCCGGTTCCCGGCCGCTTCTCCGGCCGCCGGGCATCGCTGTGGAGGTTGCCACCGAATTCGACGTGACCGATTTCTAGATCGATCCGTCGCCCCCCCTTCTCCGCAAGACCGCGGGGGAGGGGTTTTTGTTTTCGGACATTCCGATAGAAGACGGGCATTCGGGCCGTGCCCTTCCTGTTCAGGCCGATCCGTTTCTCGGCCGTCATCCCCGCGAAGGCGGGGAACCAGGAAACTCCGCAATCAAGCGGCTGAAACGGATGGATCCCAGCTTTCGCGGGAATGACGGCTGAGGGTGTTCTCCTCAAGATACTCGTGAGACTCACCCCAGCTTGGCGTAGCCACGTTCGATCACCCGCTCTGCCGCCTCGTAGACCGCCAGCATCTCCTCGTAAGCGGTACGCAGGCGGGCCAGTTCGGCGACGGACGACGGTTCCGGATGGCGGGCCTCCGACATGTGCAGGCCGGCGCGGATATAGTCGGCGCGCAGTTCGGCGACCCGCACCGCCATCCGCAGGAAGGAGTCCCGGTCCAGGTTCGGCAGCTCGCGTCCGATGACCTCGCAATTGGCCTCCAGGATGGCGGCATCCATGTTTTCCAGGAAGCGGCGGATGCGCTGGCTCCGGCTGCTGTCCGCGGCATCGGCCGTCAGCAGCTTGTCGACCTTGCCCTTGCTGTATTCGCCGATGATCTTGCCGCCGGATGCCATGGGGTGACCCCGCCCTGTTGCTGCCGCGCGTTGCGCGCCCGGTCGATTGTCGCACCGCCGGGCGGCCGGCGCCAGAGCGGCGTGGGCCGCCCGATATCGGGGACAATCCCGCTTGACGGTGCAGCCATGTGCGGGACCGCTCATGAAGCGGGTGCAACATCGTGGCGTTCGTGCTAGGGAAGCCTCCCCCTTTTCATGCTGTACGTCATGGTGGACGCGCGATGTCTGAGACCGGCTCCGACTATATCCTCACCGTTTCCTGCCCCGACACCGTCGGCATCGTCTTCGCGGTGTCCGGCTTCCTGGCGGAGCGGAGCTGCAACATCATCGACAGCGCGCAGTTCGGCGACCGCATCTCCGGCCTGTTCTTCATGCGCGTCAGCTTCAACGGCAGCGACGCCGGGCCGACGAGGGAGCAGCTGGAGGCCGATTTCGCCGCCCAGGTGGCGGAACGTTTCGGCATGACCTGGAAGATCCACGACGCCCGGCGCCGCCCGCGCGTGCTGATCATGGTGTCGAAGTTCGGACACTGCCTGAACGACCTGCTGTACCGCTACCGCACCGGCTACCTGCCGATCGAGATCCCGGCCATCGTTTCCAACCACCGGGACTTCTACCAGCTGGCGGCCTGGCACAACATTCCCTTCCACCACCTGCCGGTCGGCCCCGACAACAAGGCGCAGCAGGAATCCCGCCTGCTGGAGATCGTGGAGGAGGAGAAGGTCGACCTGGTCGTGCTCGCCCGCTACATGCAGGTGCTGTCGGGTGCCCTGTGCGAGCGGATGGCCGGCCGGGTCATCAACATCCACCACAGCTTCCTGCCCAGCTTCAAGGGCGCCAAGCCCTACCATCAGGCGCATGCGAGAGGCGTGAAGCTGATCGGCGCCACGGCGCACTATGTCACCTCGAACCTCGACGAAGGCCCGATCATCGAGCAGGAGGCCGAGCGAGTCGACCATACGATGACGCCCGACGACCTGGTGGCCATCGGGCGCGACATCGAGAACATCGTGCTGGCCCGCGCCGTCCGCTACCACGTGGAGCACCGCGTGCTGCTGAACGGCAACAAGACCGTCGTTTTCCGCTGAGCCTCTTCCGCGAGATCGGATCGCGTAAAATCGGAATCGATTTGGAGCGTGAATCCGATCGCCAAACATAAAGTTACAGCGTCGTGCGTTTCATATTAAACGCACGACGCTGTAAGCCACCCTGGTCATGCGGCGCCGCCCCTCAGTGGGGCTGCGCCGTCTCGCGGGCGTCCTCCGGCTGCGGCATGAACACCGCGCGGGTGATCGCCTGTTCGATCTGGTCGCGGGTGAAGGGCTTGGGGATGACCGGCCCCAGATGCTCCAGCCCGTGCTTTGCCAGATCGTCGGGGAAGGCGGTGACGAAGATCACAGGCAGGAAACGGCGGGCCCGCAGCGCGCGTGCCACCTCCAGCCCGTTGTCGCCGTCGGCCAGCCGGATATCCATCAGCGCCAGCGTAGGCCGATGCTCCGCCGCCAGGGCCAGCGCCTCGTCCATCGTCGCCGCGTTGCCGCAGACGATGTGGCCCATGCCGCGCACCGTCTCCGCCAGATCATAGGCGATGATCGCGTCGTCCTCGACGATCAGGATGGTGGCGGTCAGGCGGGCGCGGACGCGCTCGCGGGCGTGGGTCAGCCGTTCCAGCGCGTCTTCCGGGGCAAGCTCCAGGACGGCGGCGGCGTCACCCACCGGCAGATCCTCCAGATTGACCAGCAGGTAAAGCCGCCGGTCGGTCTCGTCCAGCGTCATCAGCGCGGATTCGACCGGATGGTAGGGGGCGACCGCCGGCACCGCGCCTTCTTCATCCTGAAGCTTGTTCAGATGGCGGTAGAGCGCACCGCGCGACAGACCCTCGCCACGGCCGGTCTCATCCTCGTCCGCCTCCAGATACCATTCCAGGGTGCGGGTCACCAAGGCGTCCCCCCGCCCGTTCGTCCCGGTCAGCGCGCGGGCATAGCGGCGCAGGTAGGGCAAATGCTGCATGAAGTGACCGGTGTACTGCTCCATCTCTCTCCCCGTGCCTTTCTGCGGCGCGTGTTCCTGGCGTCCTGACCGTTGTGCCGCCCCCGGTTACCCGGCTGTAGCGGCGCCTTACCCGGTTTGCGTGTCCGACGGCGAATGCGGCGGGCGGTGCCGGTGATGGCCCCGCTGCCGTTGACGTTGTTTCGATGCACAGACTGACGCATCCCGGCCTGCAACGGTCAAATTCATATGGCGCAGTCCACGGCCTAACGGGAGTGAACCCGAAAGATTTATTCGAGATACCGATAACGAATTACTCTCTATGCATAGTATGAAAGCCGGCAGGGTATGTTCCGACGGCTTGGAAAGGCGGCCTATGACCACCCCCGCATAGGGGGTGGCGGAGTGGGAGTTTTAACCGTTCTGAAAGACTTAGCCGGCTACTTTGACATTGCCCTCAGGCGATGTGCGTATTGAGGGCAAGGCGAGTGTTCCCGATCCTCGAAAGCGCCGGCCATCCCCCAGGCCGGCGCTTTTTTCTTTGCAACAGATGCGCGGGTGGAAATCCGACTGAAACAGGTGGGAACCAACCGCCGGTAGTCCTGTTTGAACGATCAATGGTGTGATTCCTCCCTGAATCGCCAGTCCTTATCGCCGCCGGGCGCTGCCGCAGCATGCGGGCTGGTGCCGGCGGCGATTTTTTGTGCCCGGCCGGCTACAGCGTCGTGCGTTTACTATGAAACGCACGACGCTGTAGCTTTATGTTTGGCGATCGGATTCACGCTCCAAATCGATTCGGATTTTGCGCGATCCGATCTAGTCCACCGTTTCCGCACGTCAATAGGGGGCTTTCGCAACCCGATGCTTGCAACGCGCTTAATCCAACGTTAAGGACATCGCTTCACCGTTGAAGCGTGCCGTCGGTGTGGAAGAGCGGCCGATCCGTGCCGGTCTCCCGGCCTGAGCATCGCGCCGAAACACTGCGCCAGAGCACCGCTTAGCTGCCGCATCGGGTCCGGGTTTGTGCATGGAAGACCAAGAGTTGGATCGGTCCCTGATGGACGGCATTCCGCCGGATGAACTGGCCGATTTCGGCCGGTGGCGGGATCGCGTGCGCGGAACCAACATCTCCGAAAAGACTCTGCTCGCGACCGATTATCTCAATCACTTCAACGAAATCGTGATGCTGATCGAGATGATCCCGGACATGCCGGACATGCTGGAGGAATGCCGCATCTGGCAACCCAAGAGCTACGCCGAACATTTCCGCGACAGCGGCTTTTCCGACAAGGAACTGGCCATCGAAGCCTACGGCCATGTGCCGTCCAAGTTCCGCCGCCCCTTCGAGGACACCATCGTCCAGGCCCATCAGGTGATCGCCCACACGCTGGAGCGGATCGGAACCGACATCGACAGCGGCGACCCCGACAAGCTCCGGATGGACTGCCAGACCTCCGTCGCGATGATCCACCGCATCATTCAGGTGGCGAACGGTATCATCCACGGCACCGCCCATGTCATGGAACAGGGCGAGATCGATCTTTATCTGCAGAACGGATGAGTTTTTCTGGGCGGCCCCATACTTTCGTTGCGAAACGTGCGTCTTACCAACGGAAAACCGGCGTTTTCGACCATTTGTCCCAGCATGAATGGCGATTGATGGTGCACCCACCATTCGTTCGTTGCATGGCTCACATCCGCTCCCTGGCACTATAGTCGGATCATAAAAGATAAGACGGAGGCGTGTTCATGCGTCCTCTGCGGGGGGAGATGGAGCATTGCCCATGAAGGGATGCGCTTTTGCGCCGGCCGACGGCATGGCCGTGTCTGAACCGCGCGTGTGGCGGGTCAACCCGTCCACCGATCACGCCGGCCCCGTTCCTCCCGTGATCCAACGGGTGGAGGCATCCCAGCGCATGGCGCCCTCAGGACATATCGACAGCTTCACTCGCGACCGGTTGCCGGCTCCGTCCCAGCGCCCCGACCTGATTCTCGAACGCCCGGAACTCCAGTATCCCGAACGTCTCAACGCCGCCTCCGTCCTGATCGACGGCTGGCGCGAGCGCGGCTGGGACGGCCGCCCCTGCCTGATCGGCGGCGATGGCGAGGTGTGGAGCTACGGCCGGATGCGCGACACCGTCGACCGCATCGCCCGTGTCCTGACGGAGGATTACGGGCTGGTCACCGGCAACCGGGTGCTGCTGCGCGGCCCCAACACGCCGATGCTGGCCGCCTGCTGGCTGGCGGTAATCAAGGCCGGCGGCGTGCTGGTGCCGACCATGCCGCTGCTGCGCGCGCCCGAACTTGCCGACGTGCTGAAGCGCGCCGCCATCGACATGGCGCTGTGCGACACCCATTTCCTCGACGATCTGGAAGAGGCGGCGCTGCCGTCGCTGCGCATCGTCGGCTTCCGCGACGGCGAGCTGGAACACCGCATCGCCACAAAGCCGGCGGGCTTCGACGCTGCCGACACGGCGCAGGACGACGTCGCGCTGATCGCCTTCACCTCCGGCACCACCGGCACGCCGAAGGCGGCGGCCCACCTGCACCGCCATCTGCTGGCGATCACCGACCTGTCGCCGCGCTCGGTGCTGGGGACTGGGCCGGACGACGTGTTCTGCGGCTCGCCGACGCTGGCCTTCGCCTATGGGCTGGGCGGGTTGCTGCTGTTCCCGCTGCGCATCGGCGCCTCCGTGATCCTGCTGGAGCGCGGAACCGCGGACCGGCTGCTGGAGGCGGCGACCCGGCACAGGGCGACGGTGATGTTCACCGTGCCGACCGTCTACCGTGGCATGATCGGCCGCATGGCCGCCGATCCGGCGCTGGCCAAGGGGCTGGCGTCCCTGCGGCTCTGCGTTTCCGCCGGGGAGCCGCTGCCCCGGCAGACCTTCGAGGGCTGGCGCGATGCGACCGGGCTGGAGATCCTCGACAGCCTGGGCACCACCGAGCTGCTGAACGCGGTCCTCCATGCCGTGCCCGGCGATGTCCGGCCCGGCTCGACCGGGAAGCCGGTGCCGGGATACGAGGCGATGGTCGTCGACGACCAGTTCCGCCGGCTGCCGCCGGGACAGGTCGGCCGGCTGGCCGTGCGCGGTGCGACCGGTTGTCTCTATCTCGACGACCCGCGGCAGGAAAGCTATGTCCAGCAGGGCTGGAACCTGACCGGCGACGCCTTCCACGTCGATGAGGACGGCTTCTTCTGGTATCACGCCCGCACCGACGACCTGATCGTCTCGGCCGGCTACAAGATCTCCGGCCTGGAGGTCGAGAACATCCTGCTCAGCCATGACGCGGTGCAGGAATGCGCGGTGATCGCGGCGCCCGATCCCGTGCGCGGCACCATCCCGAAGGCCTTTGTCGTGCTCCGCGACGGCGTCTATCCCGACGAGCGTCTGGCCGAGGAGCTGCAGAGCTTCGTCAAGGACCACATCGCGCCCTACAAATACCCGCGCGCGGTGGAGTTTCTCGACGCGCTGCCGCGGACGGAGACCGGCAAGGTCCAGCGCTTCAAGCTGCGCCGCCGTGCCTGGCAGCCGGACGAGGCCGAGTAGGGGGGCCTACCCGGCGCACAGGCCGGCGAAGCGGGTCAGCCGGATGTTGCGCCGTTCCAGCAGGGCGGCGAACTCCGGCCCGCGGAGATAGTCGTATTCGGTGCGCCGCGGCTCGACCAGACTGTCGACCCGGCGCAACTCCTCGTCGGGCAGGCCGGGGTGGACCATCACCAGGGTCCGGCCACCCATACCCTCCAGGAAGCGCGCCATCAGTTCGGCGAAGGGGCGGCTGCCGGCGAAGTCGTAGACTCCGGCGAAGCGGTCGTTGGCCGGAATGCCGCGCTCCCGCACCATGCGGGCCAGCCCGCCGCCGAGCCCGCCGATCAGCAGGGTCTTCGGCACCGCGACACGGCGACGCAGGACCGCCGCCACCGGCTCCCCGCACAGGCGGACATAGGCGCCGGGCAATGCTGCCAGCGCCTCCACCACCGCGTCGCGCACGCCGGGCAGCTGGTGGACATGCTGGTGGCCGTCGATGTAGTCGGGGGCGGCGCCCCAGGCGTCGGTGAAGGCGGCGATCTGGCGCGACAGTTCGTCACGGATCTCGGCCCGCGCGGCCGGTGCATTCAATTTCCCGCGATAGGCCCATCCCATCAGCCGACCCAGCGGCGGCAGCCGTCCGTCCGGCGCCAGCGTCGGCATCGGTCCCAGCGGCGGCTGGTCGGTCAGGGTGAAGTGCAGCCCGACATCCGCCTTGTCCTTCAACGCGCAGAGGGCCGCGGCGTCGGTCCGCCAATGCGGGCAGAGGCTCATCACCGACGTGGCGGTGAGCCGCCCGCGGGCGATCAGGTCGCGGATGGCGGTGTTGACGCCGGGCGCCAGCCCGTAATCGTCGGCACAGAGCAGGAGCGGGGTCGGGGCGTTCTGGGGCATGGCCGGATGGGCTTGGGGACAGGGGAGTCCGGCCAGGATGGGCGGGCCGGCGATGCCGATCAAGCGACTTGCCGATCAAGCGGCTTCGGACGCGGCCTGCGCTCGCGGTTTGCGGGCGGGCAGGGTGGCCAGCATCACGCCCGGCAGCACCAGCAGCACCCCCATCAGGTGGAAGCCCTGCAGCGGTTCCGCCAGCAGAAGCCAGGACGCCAGCGCCGCCCACAGCGGCGAGACATACAGTGCGGTGGAGGCGCGGGCAGCCCCCATCATCGCGATGGTCTTCTGATAGGCCAGAAGTGCCAGGACCGAGGCGAACAGCGCCACCGCCACGATCGACAGGATGGTGGAGGCCGAGAAGGGCACCGGCCGCACCGCCACCGTTTCCCACGCATAGAAGGGCGCCAGCACCAGGACGCCGGCCAGCGCGTTGGCGGCGAAGGCGGTGACCACCGGCAGGGGTGTGCCCGATTGCCGCAGCAGGATGGTGTAGACCGACCAGGACACCGCCCCCGTCAGCACCAGAAGATCGCCGACATTGAAGGACAGGTGCCGCAGAGCCTCCAAATCGCCGCGGGTCAGGATCACCAGAACCCCGGCCATTGCCAGCAGAATGCCGAGGATCTGCCGCGGCCGGATCGCGTCGCCCAGCCAGACGGCGGCCAGCGCCAGGATCATCGCCGGGCTGGTGGCATAGATCAGGCTGGCGTTGGTGGCGCTGGTCCGTTCCAGCCCGTAATAGACGATGGCACCGGAAATCCCCTGTCCCAGCACGCCCAGCAGCAGGTAACGGCGCCACTCCTCCCTCAGCCGGTGGCGATGGGCCAGCAGGCCGGACAGGGCGAAGGGCAGCACGATCAGGAAGGCGATCAGCCAGCGCCAGAAGGCCAGTCCGATCGGCGGCACCACATGCGCCGCCGCCCGGCCGACCACCGGGTTGGAGGCGAGCAGAGCCGATCCGACGATGTAAAGGCTGTAGGCGGCCAGCGGGCCGGAACGCAGGGAGGACGTCAGGGACTGGAAGGGCATCGACGGATCGGTGTCCGAAAGGGGTTCCATGGATGGTGCAACCCAGCCTAGCATGGCGGCCGGGGCCGGGATTCACGGCGGGTGTGCATGGCAGCCGGCCGGATCCCGTCGGCTGCGGGTAAAGCCGCGGCTGCCCACCCGGATAACCTGATTCGCAGGGTAAGAGACCTGTCGATTCGGTCAACCGGATGGTTGGCTTTGCAACTGTTTCAATTTTGGCGTCGAAACTGTGTCCATGCGGACGTATTGATGGCACAAATTGAGCTCTGCGCCACGGTATAGCCACGTATGCATGTTGACGTTGACAGGTGCCGTGGGCACGCGCCAAATGTCGACGCTATTTCCAAAGGCGTTCTGGCAAATTTTCCGTACGCTCCAACCGGAATCGGGAGGCAAGACGAATGAAGCGCATCCTGCTGGGTGCCGGGCTTGGTATGGCCGCGGCGCTGGCGCTGTCGGCGCCGGCCCAGGCGGCGAAGACCCTTGTTTACTGCTCCGAGGGCAGCCCCGAAAACTTCAACCCCATGTTGAACACGACCGGCACCAGCTTCGACGTGGCCCTCCCGGTCTACAACAATCTGGTCCAGTTCGAGCATGGCGGCACGAAGGTCGTTCCCGGCCTGGCCGAGTCCTGGACCATCTCAGACGATGGCCTGGTCTACACCTTCAAGCTGCGCGCCGGTGCCAAGTGGCACAGCGTCGGCGATTTCAAGCCGACCCGCGACGCCAACGCCGACGACGTGATCTTCTCGTTCGAGCGCCAGTGGAAGACGGATCATCCCTTCCATAAGGTGTCGGGCGGCGCCTACGACTACTTCAACGACATGGCGATGCCCAAGCTGTTGAAGTCGATCGAGAAGGTCGACGACCTGACGGTCAGGTTCACGCTGAACGCGGTCGAGGCGCCGTTCCTGGCGAACCTCGCCATGCCGTTCGCGCCGATCATGTCGGCCGAATATGCCGCGATGCTGCAGAAAAAGGGCACGCCGGAGAAGCTGGATCAGGTTCCGGTCGGCACCGGTCCCTTCCAGTTCGTCGCCTACCAGAAGGACGCCGTCATTCGTTACAAGGCGTTCGAGCAATTCTGGGGCGGCAGGCAGCCGCTGGACAATCTCGTGTTCGCGATCACGCCCGACGCGGCGGTTCGTCTGGCCAAGCTGAAGGCCGGCGAGTGCCAGGTGATGCCGTATCCGAACCCGGCCGACATCGACGCAATGAAGAAGGACGGCTCGATCGTCGTTCAGGAGCAGGAAGGCCTGAATGTCGGCTACGTCTCCTTCAACGTGACGAAGAAGCCGTTCGACGATGTCCGCGTCCGCCGTGCCGTCAGCATGGCGATGGACAAGAAGGCGATGGTCGCCGCGGTCTATCAGGCCGCCGGTGTCCCGGCCAAGAACCCGATCCCGCCGACCATGTGGTCGTACAACACCGCGATCGAGGATTATCCGTACGACGTCGAGCGCGCCAAGAAGCTGCTGGCCGACGCCGGCTACCCCAACGGCTTCGAGACCGATCTGTGGGCGATGCCGGTGCAGCGCCCGTACAACCCCAATGCCAAGCGCATCGCCGAGATGATGCAGGCCGACCTCGCCAAGGTCGGCATCAAGGCGAAGATCGTGCAGTACGAATGGGGTGAGTACCGCAAGCGCATGCAGCAGGGCGAGCACCAGATGGGCATGCTCGGCTGGACCGGCGACAACGGCGACCCCGACAACTTCCTCTACACCCTGCTGGGTTGCGAGGCGGCGCGTCAGGGCGGCAACAACCTGTCGAAGTGGTGCAACAAGGAGTTCGACGACCTCGTCGTCCAGGCCAAGCGCACCACCGACATCGCCGCGCGCACCAAGCTGTACGAACAGTCGCAGGTCATCTTCAAGGAAGAGGCCCCCTGGTACACCATCGCCCACTCGGTGGTTTACATGGGCCTCGCCAAGAACGTCGTCGGCTACAAGATGGATCCGTTCGGAATCCATCGTTTCGAGGGCGTCGACCTGAAGTGATGCGTAGCGCCCTTTCCCGGAAGGGCGCGGTTTGAGTGCGGGGGCGGGAGCGTGCTCGTCATGCACCCGCCTTCCTTTGAATCGGGCGACAGTGTCTTTCCCTGCGAAAGCGCTATGGGACGCAGCATCTGAGGACCATGCAGGCCACCGGAGATCACGGGTTTCCTCGGCCGTCATTCCCGCGAAGGCGGGACTCCAGCCGGCTCGGCGGCTGATCCGCGGAGTATCCTGGATCCCCGCCTTCGCGGGGATGACGCAAGGCCCATGAAGTCCGGTGACTTGCGAGCGACCGAAGGTGTATGCGTCCGGTAGTGCCCAAACGGGGGAAGAGCCAGGGTGGGGCAAGTGCCCCTGACGGAACGGGGCGTTGTCGAGGCAGCGCTCCGTTCCAGTTTTCACCACAGTTTTAAAAAACGAGTACCCGTCGATGCTTCGCTTCATCCTGACGCGGGTGAGCTTGGTGATTCCGACCTTTCTCGGCATCACCTTTCTGACCTTCATCCTGATCCGGCTGGTTCCCGGCGACCCCATCGAGGTGCGCGTCGGCGAACGGGGCATCGCGCCCGAACGGCTGGCCGCCCTTCGCCATGAACTGGGTCTGGACCGGCCGCTCTGGCAGCAGTTCCTCGACTATGTCGGCAACGTGCTGTCCGGTGATTTCGGCCTGTCGCTGGTCACCCACAATTCGGTGCTGAGCGAGTTCATCGCCCTGTTCCCGGCCACCCTGGAACTGGCGCTGTGCGCGATGCTGTTCGCGACGCTGGTCGGGCTGCCCGCCGGCATCCTGGCGGCGGTGAAGCGCGGATCGCTGTTCGACCACGGCGTGATGGGCATCAGCCTGACCGGCTATTCGATGCCGATCTTCTGGTGGGGCCTGCTGCTGATCCTGTTCTTCTCGGTCGGGCTGGGCTGGACCCCGGTGTCGGGACGCCTGGACCTGATCCATTACGTCGAGCCGGTGACCGGCTTCATGCTGATCGACACGCTGATGGCCGGCGAATACGAGGCGTTCCGCTCCGCTCTCGGCCATCTGGTTCTGCCGACCATCGTGCTGGGCACCGTGCCGCTTGCCGTGGTGGCGCGCATGACGCGCTCCGCCATGCTGGAGGTGCTGGGCGAGGATTACATCCGCACCGCCCGCGCCAAGGGTCTGGCCGACGGCCGGGTCATCGGCATGCATGCGCTGCGCAATGCGCTGATCCCGGTGGTGACCGTCATCGGCCTGCAGGTCGGCACGCTGCTGGGCGGGGCCATCCTGACCGAAACCATCTTCTCCTGGCCGGGCGTCGGCAAATGGCTGATCGAATCGATCAACCGCCGCGACTATCCGGCCCTGCAGGGCGGTGTCCTGCTGATCGCCACCTCGGTGATCCTGGTCAACCTGCTGGTGGACGTGCTCTACGGCGTCCTCAACCCCCGCATCCGTCACGCGCGGTGAGGCCAATCCATGTCCGCTGATTTCTCGACCAACGCAGAACCCGCCACCCCGGAAACGGTCGCGGTCTCGCGCCCGCCGCATCCGCTGACCGAGTTCTGGTATCATTTCAGGCAGAACAAGGGTGCGCTGGCCGGTCTGGTGGTGATCGTGCTGATCGCGCTGATCGCCATCTTCGCCGGCGTGATCGCCCCGCACGACCCAGACATCCAGTACCGCGACGCCATCCTGACGCCGCCGGTCTGGCAGGAGGGCGGAAGCTGGACCTACATCCTGGGCACCGACGACATCGGCCGCGATATGATGTCGCGCCTGATGTTCGGCGCCCGGCTGTCGATGATGATCGGCCTGATCGTCGTCACCCTGTCGCTGGCCGTCGGGCTGGGGTTGGGCCTGCTGGCCGGCTTCTTCGGCGGCATCGCCGACGTGCTGATCATGCGCGCCATGGACATCCTGCTGGCTCTGCCCTCGCTGCTGCTGGCGGTGGTGGTGGCCGCCATCCTCGGGCCGGGGCTGGTGAACGCCATGCTGGCGGTGTCGGTGGTGGTGATCCCGCACTATGCCCGCCTGACCCGCGCCGCCGTGCTGGCGGAGGTGAACAAGGACTATGTCATCGCCTCGCGCGTCGCCGGGGCCGGTCCGCTGCGCCTGATGCTGATCGTGGTGCTGCCGAACTGCCTGGCGCCGCTGATCGTGCAGGCGACGCTGGGCTTTTCCACCGCCATCCTGGACGCCGCGGCGCTGGGCTTCCTCGGCCTCGGCGCGCAGCCGCCGACGCCGGAATGGGGCACCATGCTGGCCTCCTCGCTGCAGTTCCTCCAGCGCGCCCCCTGGGTCGTGACCTGGCCCGGCATCGCCATCCTGGTGACCGTGCTGGCCTTCAATCTGTTGGGCGACGGTCTTCGCGACGCGCTCGACCCCAAGCTGAAGCGTTGACCCCATGCCTCTTCTCGACATCAAGAACCTGTCGGTCGAGTTCACCACCCGCGCCGGCACCTTCCGCGCGGTGGATGGCATCGACCTGACCGTGGACGAGGGCGAGGTCGTCGGCATCGTCGGCGAATCCGGCTCCGGCAAGTCCGTGACCTCGCTGGCCGTGATGGGGCTTCTCGGCTCCAACGGCCACGTCGTCGCCGACCGGATGATGTTCGCCGGCAGGGACCTGCTGACCATGCCCGCCGCCCAGCGCCGGAAGATCACCGGCAAGGACGTCGCCATGGTTTTCCAGGAGCCGATGACCAGCCTGAACCCCTGCTTCACCGTCGGCTTCCAGATCATGGAGACCCTGCGGGTGCATGAGGGGCTGTCCGGCAAGGCGTTGCGCAACCGCGCCATCGCCCTGCTGGAGCAGGTCGGCATCCCCGCTCCGGAGACCCGCCTGTCCGCCTTCCCGCACCAGCTGTCGGGCGGCATGAACCAGCGCGTGATGATCGCCATCGCCATCGCCTGCAACCCGCGCCTGCTGGTGGCGGACGAGCCGACGACGGCGCTGGACGTCACCATCCAGAAGCAGATCCTCGACCTGCTGGTCCAGCTGCAGCGCGAGCGCGGCATGGCGCTGATCCTGATCACCCATGACATGGGCGTGGTGGCGGAGACGGCCCAGCGCGTCGTCGTGATGTATGCCGGGCAGGTGGCGGAGACGCGGCCGGTCCATTCGCTGTTCGAGCGGCCGCGCCACCCCTACACCGGCGCCCTGCTCGACGCGCTGCCGGAGCGGGCGCTGGGCAAGCGTCGGCTGCCGACCATTCCCGGCATGGTGCCGGGCATCGCCGACCGGCCGGCCGGCTGCCTGTTCAGCCCGCGCTGCCGTTTCGCCGACGACCGCTGCCGTGCCGAGCGCCCGGCCCTGTTCGACGTGGACGATGGGCGCGCCCGCTGTTTCTACCCGCTGCCGGACGGCCATCTCGCCGCCGGGGAGGCGCTGTGATGAGCACCGAATCCGAGTTCCCCATCGTCGAGGCCGCCGCCGAGCGTTCGGTCGTGCTGGAAGCCCGCAACCTGCGCAAGCACTATGCCGTCAAGCGCGGGGCCTTCAAGCCGCTGGCGACGGTGAAGGCGCTGGACGGCGTGTCCTTCAGCCTCCAGGCCGGCAAGACGCTGGCCGTCGTCGGCGAATCCGGCTGCGGCAAGTCGACGCTGGCGCGGGCCGTGACGATGATCGAACCGCCGACCTCGGGGGAGCTTCTCTACGATTGCCGTGAGGTCGTCGGGCGCAGTGCGGCGGAGATGAAGGAACTGCGCCGCACGGTGCAGATGGTCTTCCAGAACCCCTACGGCTCGCTGAACCCGCGCAAGACGGTGGGATCCATCCTGACCGAGCCGCTGGTGATCAACACCGACATGGACAAGCACGAGCGGCGCGACCGCGCGGTGGCCATGATGGGGAAGGTCGGCCTGCGTCCCGATCAGGTCGACCGCTATCCGCACATGTTCTCCGGCGGCCAGCGCCAGCGCATCGCCATCGCCCGCGCGCTGATGCTGAACCCGCGCGTCGTCGTGGCGGACGAGCCGGTGTCGGCGCTCGACGTGTCGATCCAGGCGCAGGTGCTGAACCTGATGATGGATCTGCAGGAAGAGCTGAACCTCGCCTACCTGTTCATCTCCCACGATCTCAGCGTGGTGCGGCACATCGCCGATTCGCTGATGGTGATGTATCTGGGCAAGCCGGTGGAGCATGGCGCCAAGGACGTGGTCTTCACCCGGCCGCGCCATCCCTACACCCGCATCCTGCTGGCGGCGACTCCGCGGGTGAACCCGGACCTGCGGCTGGAGCGGGTGGTGCCGAAGGGCGAGCTGCCGTCTCCGCTGAACCCGCCGCCGGGCTGCGCCTTCCACAAGCGCTGTCCCTTCGCCACCGACCGCTGCGCCGCGGAGGTTCCGCCGCTGCGCAGTGTCGACGAGCGGCTGGTCGCCTGCCATTACGCCGAAGAGATGAACTGAACGGCGGGAAGCCGTCGACCCCGGCCGCTGTTGCGGCGGCCGGGCTATCTTTGCTCCACTGTTGCGGTCTCCTTCCCGATGGACGCCGCAGCATGGCCCGCCTTTCCGCCGCCGCTCTCTTCTTCCTGCCGCTTCTGCTTGCCGGCGCCGGCCCGGTACCGGCGGCCGGCTTCACCTGTGCCCAATCCGGCAGTGCGGAAGAAGCCGAACGGCAGGCGAGGCAGCTTGCCGCCCTGCGGGCCGATCCGGCGCTCGGCGCCCGGCTATGCACCGTTCCGCTGACCGAAGGGAAGCCCGGAACCCGCCTTTACATCCGTGCCGAGCGGCCGGAGATCGCCGACCCGGCCACGCCCGGCGCGGCCTTCTTCAACGAGACACTCCGCCGCTTCGTCGAGGGCGAGCTTGCCGCGTTCCGGACGGAGGCGACCGAACTGCCCGAGGGGATGGAGGCCGAGCTGATCCTGACGGCCGATGTTTATGCCGTTTCTCCCGGTGTGCTGTCGGTCCAGTTCCTCGGCGAAGGGGTGCAAGGCAACGGCTTCCGCTATGCCGCGGGGCTGACGGTCGATCTCCAGCGGAGCCGTGTGCCGACGCTGGCGCAGATGTTCGGCGACCCGTCCTGGCCCAAGGCCGCCATCGCCGCCTGCCGGACGGCGCTGGGCCCCGATCTTTCGGCGGAGTGCGACGGTCCCGAGTTGCAGGATGCGCGCAGCTGGCGGTTCGAGCCCGACCGGGCGGTGGCGACCCTGCTGCTGCCGGGCAAGGAATTGCGGGAGATCGTCCTGCCGTTCCGCCCACCCTCGCAATGAGATGTGCCGGTCGTCAGGCGGCTGTTGAGTGTGGCGCCGCTCTTCTTTACGGTGCGCCCGATTCGTTCGTGACAAGTCCTTATCCAGGAGAGAACCGCCATGCCGTCCTTCGACATCGTGTCCAAGACGGACGTCCACGAGGTCGACAACGCCATCGCCGGCGTCCGCCGCGAGATCGAGACCCGGTTCGACTTCAAGGGCTCGAAATGCACGGTCGAGCGGACCGAGAACGACATCGTTCTGCTGGCCGACGACGCCACCAAGCTGGAACAGATGCAGGAGCTGCTGCGCGTCTATGTGACCCGCCGCAAGCTGGATGCCGCGGCGCTGGATTTCTCCGCCAAGCCGGAACGGGCGGCGGGCGACGCGCTGCGCCACACCGTGACGATCAAGCAGGGAATCGCGCAGGATCTGGCGAAGAGCATCGTCAAAGGGATCAAGGACAGCAAGATGAAGGTCCAGGTTTCGATCCAGGGCGACGAGCTGCGGGTGACCGGCAAGAAGCGCGACGATCTGCAGGATGCCATCGCCCTGGTCAAGCGGCTGGGCATTGAGCAGCCGCTGCAGTACCAGAACTTTCGCGATTGATTGGCCGCGATTGATTGGCCGCGACTGACGAGTCGCAGCGGATGGGCAAGCCTTGCCGGCCGCTGGGTAACTTCTGCCGGGCTGCTGGGAAATTTTTGCCGGTCAATTCGTCGCAGGGGCGCCCCTGACCTTTGCGATCCGCCGGTTGTGTTGATGGCGTGATTTTTGCGTGTACCCCTGCGGTTCGCCACTGACCGCAGGGGATGGTCCCATGTCGATGATGGCCAACAGCGAGGCCACGCAAGCGATGCGCATCCGGGCGGAAGACGTCCTGGAGCGCAAAGGGACGCCTGCGTCCCGGCAGGCGGGTGCGCTGGCCGGCCAGTTCGCGGCGATGCTGGAGACCCTGAACGGGGTGGGGGAGGGTGGCACCTCCGGTGCGGACGGAACGGGAGTCGTGCCGAACGCCCAGCCCGCGGTTCGCCTCGGCGTCGGTGCGGTCACCCTGTTCGCCCAGGATGTGGGGCAGGCCGACTTCGGCATGGACGCCGCAGCGGCGGTGCCCGATCCCCAGGACCCGGCCACCGCGATGCAGGTGGTGGAAAGCGCCATCCAGGCCGGCGACGGCTCCAACTTCCGTTGGCTGACCACCCTGATGACCCAGAACTCGGCGGCGTGAGTTTGAGCCTATAGCCCCAGCCTTGCCCGCGCGGCCCAGTCGTCCAGCGAGGCGCGGGCGGCGGCAACCAGGGCGTCGGCGAAGGCTTCCGGCGCTCCCGCATCATGAAGCGGCGCGCTTCCCCCCGTCCGCAGGCCGAGTCGCCGCAGCATGCCGCGCTCCTGCTGCACCACGCGCAGCCGCACCTTCTCGCCGAAGCGGCCGCGCATGACCGAGCGCAGGTCGCCCAGCCCGTCGATCAGCCCCAGGGCCAGCGCCTTGCGTCCCGCCCAGAAGGCGCCGGAGAACAGCTCCTCCTCCGACCCGGTCAGTCGGGTGCCGCGCCGGTCGCGGACCATCGCCTTGAACGCCTCGTGGATGTCGGCCTGCAGCGCCTTCAGATGGGCGACGCCGTCCTCGCGTTCCGGCGAGAAGGGGTCGAGCAGGACCTTCTTGTCGCCGGCGGTGTAGAGGCGCCGCTCGATGCCGTGGCGCTCGATCAGCCCATGCAGGCCGAAGCCCGACGAAACGACGCCGATGGACCCGACGATGGAGCTTTCGTCGGCCCAGATCTCGTCAGCCGCGCAGGCCAGCCAATAGCCGCCCGATGCCGCCGCATCCTCGCAGAAGGCGAAGACCGGCACCTTTTTCTCCTCCGCCAGATCGCGGATCCGCTTGGCGATCAGGGCCGATTGCACCGGCGACCCGCCCGGCGAGTTGACGATCAGCGCCACCGCCTTCTGGTCCTTGGGCGCGAAGGCGCGCTCCAGCAGCGGGGCGACGCCGGCCAGCGACAGGCCGGAGCGGAACGGGCCGCCCTGGCCGATGACGCCGGTCAGGCGGACGACGGACACCAGCGGCCCGGCCTTGCGCCAGGGGCCGAAGGGGAGTTTGGCGAGAAGGGATTTGAGGCTCATGCCGGCAGAGATGGGATTGAAGTCTTCCGTTTGAAAGGCTCCGTCCGCGCTAAAAAATAAGCGCTTCCGCATCGCGCAGCACCCGCTCCGCCGCCGGGCTGTAGCCGCCTTCGGCCTTGTGGACGGTCAGGCCGGCGGTCAGCCGGGCCGGCGCCCTGCCGCCCTTGCGCGCGACCAGCAGAAGCCGCTTGGCCTCCACGCCCGGCTTCGGCCACAGCGGCACCAGCACGAGGCTGCCGAACCGGCCGCGCAGCGCCTGCAGGATGTCGTCGATGCGGTCGGCGCGATGGACCATCGTCAGCGTGCCGCGCGGCTTCAGCATCGCATCGGCGAAGCGGATCCAGTCCGGCAGCCGCGCCGCTCCCTCCATGTTCGCGGCGGCCTTCCAGTCGTCGGGCGGGCGGCTGGCCGCGCCGGCCTTCAGATAGGG
Source organism: Azospirillum lipoferum 4B (assembly GCF_000283655.1). NCBI lineage: Bacteria > Pseudomonadati > Pseudomonadota > Alphaproteobacteria > Rhodospirillales > Azospirillaceae > Azospirillum > Azospirillum lipoferum. Next base: position 355,380 of record NC_016585.1, read on the forward strand.
CGGATTCATCATCACCCGGTCGAATCCGCCGGCGGGCAAGCCGTCGGGCGGAGCCAGCAGGTCGCCCTGCACCACCTCAACCCGCTCGGCGACCCCGCTCAGGACCGCATTGCGGCGGGCGAAGGCGCAGGCGTCGGCCCGCTGCTCCAGCCCGACGACGGCGGCGCCCGGCACCCGGACGGCGAGGCACAGTGCCGCAGCCCCGGTGCCAGTGCCGACGTCGAGCACCCGCTCGCCATCGGTCGCGGCGGTGATGGCGGCGAGGAAGACCGGGTCGATGGCGGCACGATAGCCGCCATCGGGCTGGAGCAGCCGCACCCGCCCGTTCAGCAGGTAATCCGGCTGTGCTTGCGCGTGTGGGTCCAAGGATGCTTCCGCCTGCGGAACGAGGTCGTCACTCACGCTTCGCCGGCCTCGCGCAGGATGCGGACGGCCCGGTCGGCATCGTCGCCGTCCACCATCAGCCGCCGCGGGATGGCGCCGATGGATCCCTCCAGGATGCTGGTATGGGTGTCCAGCACGATGGTCTCGATCCCGGCGTCGGCCAGCAGGGCGACCAGCCAGGACAGGCGGACGGGGTCGGTGGTGCGCAGCAGCTCGATCATCGTGTCTCGGAGGAATGGGCGTCTCGAAAGAACGGTCCCCTGCGGACTTGACCGAAGAGGCTAGGCCGTTATGCTCCCTAGCGCAAATTCTGGCGTCAATCACCCGTGGAGTCGACCTTGGCGGTCGTGACCAACTTCGAGCCGAAACGGCGCAAGTCTACCCCGCTCGACGACCTGACCGCTTTGGTGGCCGAGGACCTCAGCGCCGTGAACCAGATCATCCTCGACCGGATGCAGTCGCAGGTCGAGATGATTCCCCAGTTGGCCGGCTACCTGATCGCAGCCGGCGGCAAGCGCCTGCGCCCGGTGCTGACTCTGGCCGCCGCCAACATGTGCGGCTATCAGGGCGAGCATCACCGCCTGCTGGCCGCGGTGGTGGAGTTCATCCACAGCGCCACCCTGCTGCATGACGACGTCGTCGACGAAAGCGACCTGCGCCGCGGCATGGCCTCGGCCAATGCGGTGTTCGGCAACAAGGCCAGCGTGCTGGTCGGCGACTTCCTGTTCTCCCGCGCCTTCGAGATGATGGTGGAGGTGCAGTCGCTCGACGTGCTGCGCATCCTGTCGGGCGCCTCGGCCATCATCGCCGAGGGCGAGGTGCTGCAACTGCGCACCACCAACGACACCGAAACCAGCGAGCAGGCCTATCTGGAGGTCATCAAGGGCAAGACGGCCGAGCTGTTCGCCGCCGCCTGCCGCGTCGGTGCCGTCGTCGCCAACCGCCCGCAGGCGGAGGAGCTGGCGCTCTACGATTACGGCATGAATCTGGGCATCGCCTTCCAGCTGGTCGACGACGTGCTGGATTATTCGGCCCTGCAGGCGAAGCTGGGCAAGACCGTCGGCGACGATTTCCGCGAGGGCAAGATCACCCTGCCGGTCGTGCTGGCCTTCCGCCGCGGCAACGACGAGGAACGCACCTTCTGGCGCCGGGTGATGGAGGAGCTCGACCAGAAGGACGGCGACCTGGAACATGCCCAGGCGCTGATGGCCCGCCACAACGCCTTGAAGGATACGGTGGAGCGGGCGCGCCATTACGGCTCCATCGCGCGCGACAGCCTGGGGCTGTTCGCCGAGGGGCCGATCAAGCAGGCCCTGCTGGAAGTCATTGATTTCGTGATCGATCGCGATTTCTGAGAGTGCGGCAAGGGGGGTGGGCGGCGGTCCGGATCTTTTTGACGATGACGCATTTTTTGCGTTGCGCGCCGGGGCCGGACCGTTTATACACCCCCTCCACCGGCGGACGACATGCCCGCCGGTGACATGACCGGAGAGTAGCTCAGCCTGGTAGAGCACTGCTTTCGGGAGGCAGGGGCCGGAGGTTCGAATCCTCTCTCTCCGACCATAGATAAAGGGCTTCTGGAGAAATCCAGGAGCCCTTTTTCCGTTCTGCGCCCAGGAGTCCCGGCAGCGAGAGCGCCTGACTTCATGTGTTTCGGGAATGGCAAAGATGCAGCATCCCGCCTGTGACTTTGCATTGCGCGGCGGTGCGGAACCGTTTATACACCCCCTCCACCGGCGGACGGCACCGCCCGCCGGTGACCTGATCGGAGAGTAGCTCAGCCTGGTAGAGCACTGCTTTCGGGAGGCAGGGGCCGGAGGTTCGAATCCTCTCTCTCCGACCATCGATAAAGGGCTTCTGGAGATATCCGGAAGCCCTTTTTCATTTGGGGCGGTTACTCCAGATAGGCATCGATGATGCGCTGGGCGGTTCCGTCGGCCTTCATGCCGTCGACCGCCGCCTTCAGCCTCTCGACGATCTGCGGCGAGCATTTGAGCGAGCAGGCGAGATAGACGTCGTCCCGGTCGAGGGCCTTGCCGATCACGATCTTTTCAGGACGACCGGATTTCTTCCATTTCCACAGGGTTTCCGGCGTCCCGTTGAACCAGGCCTCGTCGCCATTCGCGCTGAGGACTTCGGTTTCCTTCTGTCCGACCCTGATGATGCGAAGCTGGCTCGGCGGGAAGCCTTTGCTTTTCAACAGCTCTTCCTGGGCGGTGCCCTGGCCGACGATGATGCTGGTCAGCTCGGTCCTGGCCTGATCGTAGCTGTCGATCGACTTGCCCACCGCGGCGAAGCTGCGATCCACGGTGAAGATGTTGGCGATCCAGGTATAGTGTGCCTCCCGTGCCGGGGACCGGGCAAGCGGGATGATCAGCAGGTTCTCGCCTTCGGCGACCTCCTGCTGCCCGCGCTTCCACGGCATGAAACTCATCTGGCTTCGATAGCCGGCGCGCTTCAGCGCTTCCAGCGTGATGTCCGCGATGAAGCCGCGCTGGTCCGGCCCGTCCGGCTTGTCCATCGTCAGCGGCGGTGCATCGACGCTGTGGATCGTGAGCGTTTCGGCTCCGGCCGAAGCCGCGGTGGCCGACAGCACGGCGGCCACTGCGGCGAGAAGGTTGGCCCGCATGCGTATCCTCCCCAGCTGGCGGTGACGCACGCCCGGACTGGGATGGTGCCGGGAGACCGCGTTCCGCACAGTATCGTTTTGTATCGACACCTCGTTGACGACACCGGGCCGCCGCGGAATCCGTCGGGGTCCGGTGCATCGTGGGCGAACGTTCAACAGGTGTAGTTCGCGGGCGCTCCTGTCAAATTGCCGGGCAACCCATCGGAGGCTTAATCGTTTCTTAGCCATGCCACCCATGGGTGGCGGCGGCGATCAGACGGTGCAGAGGAAGCGCCGTTCCGTCCCCTCCAGAACCAGGGCGGTCAGCCGGTTCGTGGCATAGGCGCCGGTGTCGATGCCGATGCGGTTGGGCAGCAGCTCCGGTTCGGGCGCGATGGTGTGGCCGTGGACGACGATCTTGCCGTGATCGGCGCGCGAAGCCAGGAAGGTCTCGCGGATCCACAGGCGGTCCTTGTCCTCCTGCCGGTCGAGCGGAATGCCGGGGCGGATGCCGGCATGGACGAAATGATAGTCGCCGATGGTCAGGTGGTTGCGCAACCCGGTCAGGAAGGCGCGGTGGTGGGGCGGCAGCAGGCCGTTCAGCATCGTCTGCGCCTGCTGCAGATGCTCCGGCGGGGCGTCGGGATCGGGCGCTGGGATGCCGTAGCTTTCCAGTGTCGCGTCGCCGCCATAGGTCAGCCAGCCGGGTGCGATGCGCAGGTCGGACAGAAAGCTCAGCATGGTGTCCTCGTGGTTGCCGCGCAGGAACACGGCGCCGAAGACCGGTGGCAGACCGCAGGCGAGCCGTTCGATCACCAGCCGCGAATCCGGCCCGCGGTCGACATAGTCGCCAAGGAAGACAAGGTATTTCAGAAGGTTCGGCGCCTGACCGGCGTCGTGGGCGATCTGGCCCAGCATCTGGTCGAGCAGGTCGAGCCGGCCGTGGATGTCGCCGACCGCATAGACTCGCATGCCGCGCGGCACGGACGCGGGTCCGGCCCGGCCACCGAAGGGACCGGCCGAGGGAGCGCCCGACATGGCCTCCGCCCACAGTTTGCGTGCCAAGCTCAACACGAGATCGGTCTCTAATTCGTCACAACCCGTTCCGTAACTTTTGGGCGGGCCGTGCCTCCTTCAAGTGCCTCTTCAAAAGGATCATCCTGTTGCACCGCAAAACGCCACTTGCTCTCCGTCCCGGCCATTTCCTTGCGCATTGAAGGGCTTCGGCGATTCCACTTTGACAGGAAGGGCCGTGCCGGTGGACTCTTCGGTCGACCAAAGTCGCATCGCGTCCAGCCAAAAGGCCCCGTCGCATCATGACCAACGATCATAAGAACCGCTCCACCGGAGGACTCGCCCTTTCCCGCCGCACGCTCGGCCAGGCCGCCATCGCCGGCGGCGTGCTGGCCGGCTTCGGCCGCGCTCCGGTCTTCGCCCAGGACACCACGCTGAAGGTCGGCGTGCTGCTGCCGCGCTCCGGCCTGCTGGCCCAGGCGGGCCAGGCCTGCCAGCGCGGCGCCGACATCGCGCCGGCGGTGCTGTCCGACCTCGGCTACAAGATCGAAGTGATGTCGGCCGACACCGAATCGAACGCCGACGTCGCCCGCTCGCGCACGGAAAAGCTGATCAACGACGGCGCCCATGTGATCGTCGGCGCCTTCGACAGCGGCCAGACCGCCGCCGCCGCCCAGGTGTGCGAGCAGCGCGGCGTGCCGCTGGTGATGAACATCGCCGCCGCCGACAAGCTGACGGAGCAGGGCTACAAGACCGTCTTCCGCAACTTCCCGACCTCCACCATGCTGGTGTCGAACGGGATGTCGCTGATGAAGGATTTGTTCGCCGCCACCGGCACCACGCCGAAGACCGCGGTGTTCCTGCATGCCAACGACACCTTCGGCATGGCGAACAAGGCGGCCATCGACGCGCTGTTCCCCAAGCTCGACATGCCCTTCCAGATCCTGGAATCGATCGCCTACGACCCCAAGGCGCAGGATCTGGCGGTGGAGGTGGCGAAGGCCAAGGCCACCGGTGCCGAGCTTGCCATCGTCACCACCCGCGCCAACGACGCCATCATGATGGTGCGCGAGATGGTGAAGCAGCGGTGGGAACCGAAGGGCATCGTCTCGCCCGGTTCGCCCGGCCTGTATGACGAGCAGTTCTACAAGGTGCTGGGCAAATACGCCGACTACGCCATCACCAACCTGCCCTGGTACGATCCCAAGGCGGCGATGACCAAGCGCGTCGAGGCGGCCTTCAGGAAGCAGTTCCCCAATGACCGCTTCGAGGGCTATGCCTTCAACGTCGCCTTCACCTTCGAGGCGATCCTGGTCGCCGCCGACGCCTTCAAGCGCGCCGGCACCGCGGAGTCCTCGGCCCTGCTGGCGGCGTTGCGCCAGACCAACCTGTCGGACAAGCTGATGGTCGGCCCGGCGATCACCTTCGACGACAAGGGCCAGAACACCAGCCTGGTGTCCGCCTGCATCCAGAACCACAAGCTGCGCCCGACCGTCGTTCTGCCGAAGGCCTCGGCCGAAGCCGACCCGGTCTTCCCGATGCCGGGCTGGGGCAAGCGGGGGTAAGGTCGCGATCCCGGAGAATCCCCCTCTCCCCCCCGGGGAGAGGGTCGGGGTGAGGGGAAGCGCGGCGGGATTTCAACAAACGTCCTGCCGCGCATCCCCCTCACCCTCCCCACCGCTTCGCGGCGGGTCCCCTCCCTCTCCCGGGGCGGGAGAGGGTTTCCTTCAGCTCCCCGGCGCTCTCGGCGCGCTCCAGTTCCGCCGCACGCTGACCACGCGCAGCACGAACACGGCGAGCGCGCCGGCCACCGCGACCGGCACCGGCGGCAGGTCCAGCTCCTGGCCGGCGATCACCACCGCGGCGCCCAGAAGCGAGGCCATGGCGTAGATCTCCTCGCGCAGCACCCGCGGAACCTCGGCCACCAGCATGTCGCGCATCGCCCCGCCGCCGCAGGCCGTCATCACGCCCAGCAGAGCTGCCGGCAGCGGGCTGAGCCCATAGGCCAGCGCCTTGCCGCAGCCGGCGACGGTGAACAGCGCCAGCCCTGCGGCGTCCAGCACCATCACCGGCTTGCCCAGCCGGTTGATCGGCTTGTGGAACAGGAAAGCGGTCAATCCGGCGGCCAGCGCGACCATCAGATAGCGGTCATCGTGCAGGCTGGCGGGCGGCAGCGCGCCGATCAGCAGGTCGCGCATCACCCCGCCGGCGAGTGCGGCGGCCAGCGACAGCACCATCACCCCGAACAGGTCCAGCCGCTTGCGCACCGCCAGCGTGCCGCCGCTGAGCCCGAAGACGAACACGCCGACGAAATCCATCACCGTCAGCAGGATGGACAGGTCGGTCGGCATCGGAATGGGAAGCGGCGGCATGACGGGGCTCGGATGGGGGAAGGAAATGCCCACCGATTGAGCACGGCCGCCCCCGCGGCGCCAAGCGAAACCTGTGCTACACCGAATCGGGCGCCGACAGCCGGATGCCCATCCGCCGCGCTTCCAGCATGAAGGCGCGGGTCATCTGCAGCAGGTCGGTGCGCCAATAGAGCTGAGTCAGCGGATCGTCCAGGAAGCCTTCCGGCATCATGGCGTAGCAATAGGTCTCCACCACCCGCACCTCCTGTTTCCACGGATCGACGCCGTCGCGCCAGCCGATGGTCCAGCCGGCATGGCCGGCGCCGATGGCCCAGCGTTCGAAATGCGGGGCGATGGTGTTGCTGTCGATGGGGTCCTTCACCGGCACCTGATAGATCGCGACGAAACGCCAGACATTCAGTTGAAGCCTCATCAGCAGCGAATCGCCGAAGGCGCCGATGCGATACAGGCAGTCGGGCGAGCCGGGGGCGTGGCTGAAGGTGACCTCCGCCCGCCGCAGTTCGCAGAGCGGCGTGGCGGACGGGGCGTCGGCCAGTGGCGGCGTCTCATACTCCACGGCGCGCAGATCCTCGACGACGTCATGGGTCAGCATGCGGGAAACGCGGCTCTGCGCCTCGGCGATGGTCAGGCGGGTCAAGGGGCTGGTCCCTTCCTCTGGCTTGCGGTCAGGACACGAACGCCCCCGTCGGGCCTTTTGTTCATGAATCGGCGACTCTGCGTCGATCGGCCCCTTGACCTTCCAATGGTTGGAAGCCCCATATCACTCCATGCCGAGCGGAATCGAAGGAGAACCGGCATGACCACGACCCAGACCAGCAGCAGCGCGGCGACCGCCGCCGCACCCCCGACCGACCTCGACCTCGGCGTGTCGGGCATGACCTGCGCGTCCTGCGTCCGCCGGGTGGAGAAGGCGCTGGGCCGGGTGCCGGGCGTCACCGCCGTTTCGGTCAATCTGGCGACGGAGCGGGCGCGGCTGACCTTCGCCGGCCGGCCCGACGCCAAGGCCGCGGCCGAGGCGGTGGAGGCCGCCGGCTTCCAGGCGGAACGGCGGGAATTCGACCTGTCGGTCACCGGCATGACCTGCGCCTCCTGCGCCGGCCGGGTGGAGAAGGCGCTCGGCCGGCTGCCGGGCGTCGAGTCCGCTGCGGTCAATCTGGCGACCGAGCGCGCCCATGTCGTCGCCTTTGCCGGCAGCCTCGACAGTGCCGATCTGATCGCTGCGGTGGAGAAGGTCGGCTTCGGCGCCGCCCCGGTCGTCGAGGACGGCGGCAACGCCGAGGAGGAGGCGCGGGCCGACCGTGGCCGGCGCGACCTGCGCCATGTGCTGATCGCCGCGGCCCTGTCGCTGCCGCTGCTGGCCGGCATGGTCGGTGACCTGTTCGGGGCGGACTGGATGCTGCCGGGCTCGGTGCAGCTGGTCCTGGCCAGCATCGTGCAGTTCTGGCTCGGCGCGCGCTTCTACCGCGCCGGCTGGAACGCGGTGCGGGCGGGGGCCGGCAATATGGATTTGCTGGTGGCGCTGGGCACCTCGGCGGCCTGGGGGCTCAGCCTCTACCTGATGCTGACCGCGCATGACGGGCACCAGCCGCATCTCTATTTCGAAGCCTCCTCGGTCCTCATCACCTTCGTGCTGTTCGGCAAATGGCTGGAGGCGCGGGCGAAGGGCCAGACCGCGGCGGCGATCCGCGCCCTGATGGATTTGCGGCCGGCGACTGCCCGGCTGCGCCGCGACAGCGTGGAGACCGAAGTGCCGGTGGAGCGCGTGCGCGTCGGCGACCATGTGGTGGTCCGGCCCGGCGAGCGGGTGCCGGTCGACGGCCGGGTGGTCGAGGGCTCCGGCGGCGTCGACGAGTCGATGCTGACCGGCGAGAGCCTGCCGGTGGACAAGGAGCCGGGAGCCCGCGTCACCGGTGGCTCGATCAACGGCGACGGCCTGCTGGTGGTGGAGACCACGGCGGTCGGCACCGAAACCATGCTGGCGCAGATCGTCCGCATGGTGGAAGGCGCCCAGGCATCGAAGGCGCCGATCCAGCGGCTGGTCGACCGGGTCAGCGCGGTGTTCGTCCCGGCGGTGCTGGCGGTGGCGGCGCTGACGCTCGCCGGCTGGTGGATCGTCGGCGGCGATCTGGAGGCGGCCATCGTCACCGCGGTGTCGGTGCTGGTCATCGCCTGCCCCTGCGCGCTCGGTCTGGCCACGCCGACCGCGATCATGGTCGGCACCGGCGTCGCCGCCCGCCACGGCATCCTGATCAAGGACGCCGAGGCGCTGGAGCGCGCCCATGCCCTGACCGCCATCGCCTTCGACAAGACCGGCACCCTGACGGAGGGCAAGCCGCAGGTCACCGACCTGCTCCCGGCCGATGGGGGGGACGGCCCGTCCCTGCTGCGTCTCGCCGCCGCGCTCCAGGCCGGCAGCGAGCATCCGCTCGCCCACGCGCTGCGGGAGCGGGCCAAGGCGGCCGGCATGGCGGCGGAGTCGGTGAGCGACTTCCGCGCGCTGCCCGGCCGCGGCGTCGCCGGTACGGTGGCGGGACGGCGCCTGCAACTCGGCAATGCCCGCGCGGTGGAGGAGGCCGGACTGCAGCCGGGCGCTCTCGCCGCCCAGGCGGAGGCGCTGGCGACGACCGGCCGCACCCTGTCCTGGCTGATCGAGGTCGGCGATGCGCCGCGCCTGCTCGGCCTCGTCGCCTTCGGCGATACGGTGAAGGACAGCGCGGTGACGGCGGTCACCTCGCTGAAGGCGCAGGGGGTGGAGCCGGTGATGGTGACCGGCGACGGCTGGGGCGCTGCCCGCTCCGTCGCTGCGGCGCTCGGCATCGAGCGGGTGTTCGCCGAGGTGCTGCCCGGCGACAAGGCCGCCGTGGTCGCGACACTGAAGGGGGAGGGCAAAATCGTCGGCATGGTCGGCGACGGCATCAACGACGCCCCGGCGCTCGCCGCGGCCGATGTCGGCATCGCCATGGCGACCGGCACCGATGTGGCGATGCACAGCGCCGGCGTCACCCTGATGCGTGGCGACCCGCGGCTGGTGGCCGGGGCCATCGACGTGTCGCGGCGGACCTATTCGAAGATCCGGCAGGGGCTGTTCTGGGCCTTCGCCTACAACGTGATCGGCATTCCGCTGGCGGCGTCGGGCAATCTCAGCCCGGTGCTGGCGGGGGCGGCGATGGCGCTCAGTTCGGTCAGCGTGGTGGTGAACGCCCTGACCCTGCGCGGCTGGGTACCGCCGAAGCGGGAGGATGCGCGATGAAGGACGGCATGACCATCGGGGACGCCGCCAAGGCATCGGGCGTCAATGCCAAGCTGATCCGCTATTACGAATCCATCGGCCTGATCCCGGAGGCCGGGCGCACGGCGTCGGGCTACCGCGTCTATAGCGGCACGGACGTCAACGTGCTGCGCTTCGTCAAGCGGGCGCGGACGCTGGGTTTCGGGATCGAGCGCATCCAGAAGCTGGTCGGGCTGTGGCAGGACCGCACTCGCTGCAGTTCGGAGGTCAAGCGGATCGCGCTGCAGCACATCGACGAACTGGAGGCGAAGATCGCCGAACTCCAGGCGATGCGCGACACGCTGCATGAGCTCGCCGACGCCTGCCACGGCGACGAACGGCCGGAATGCCCGATCCTGAAGGACTTGTCGTCGTGATGAACGCCACCCCCCCAACAATCCCCTCTCCCCCCCCCGGGGGCTATGGCATTCACACAACTCCAGGCATCGCTAAGCTTCTGAGACAAAAGGAACTTTGCGTCATCCCCGCGAAGGCGGGGATCCAGGAAACTCCACAGATCAGCGGCGGATGTGGCTGGATTCCCGCCTTCGCGGGAATGACGGCCGACAAAATTGCTTTATTTCAACGTTTTAAGTGACGCTGAGATGTGTGAATGCCATAGCCCCCCGGGGAGAGGGTTAGGGTGAGGGGGATGCGTGGCGTGACCTATCGAAACTGAAGCCACGCCCCTGTCATCGAAAAATCCACCCCATGCTTCCCCCTCACCCCGACCCTCTCCCCGGGGGGGAGAGGGGGAATCCCCTTGGGGAGAGGGCTCTATCTCCTACCGCTTCGTCTTCGGGTCGTGCGTGTGGTGGATGTCGCGTTCGCCGCCGCCGCTGGAGCTGCCGGAATGGCGGCTGTTGGTCGGTTCACCCGGATGCGGGTGCTTTTCCGGCGGCGATTCCGGCTTGTCGGCGTTCTGGTGGCTGCTGCCGGGACCGCCATGGTGGCGGTCGGTGGCCTCGCTGTGCTTGGTCATGCCTCACCGATCCTGCTGATAGCCCTGGTGGGTGGTGTTCTGCCGGGTATTGCCGGGCTGGCCCTGTTCCTTGGTGTTGGGGGCGCCGCGGTTGCCGGCGCCGTCGTCGGGCGAGGCGCTGGTCGCCGGCTCGCCGGGACCCTTGTCGCTGCGGCCCTCGGGTGGAACGGGCGGGATGTGCTTGGTCATGGTGGCGCTCCTTGATGTTGGCTCGCGTCCCATTCCAACAGGAGGGCGGGGGAGGGGTTCCGGTCTGACATAGTCCCACCCCTGCGCTCGGCTTCCGCAATGCTTTCATGCGAAATTGCTGCGACCGCGCAACAGCGGTCGGCCTCTATGCTGACCGGCATGTCCAGTCCCCCCATGCCGACCGTCTCCGCCACCCCGTCCGCCACCCAGTCCGCTGTCCCGAAGCCGCCGGCCGTCGCCGACGGGCTGCCGGTGCCGCAACGCTATTGGGCGATGGCGGCGATGACCGTCGCGCTGATCATGGCGGTGCTGGACGGCGTGGTCGCCAACATCGCCCTGCCGACCATCCAGCGCGAGTTCGGCGTCGATGCCGCCGGTGCCATCTGGGTGGTCAACGCCTATCAGCTGGCGGTCACCGTCTCGCTGTTCCCGCTGGCGTCGCTGGGCGACATCATCGGCTACCGCAAGGTCTACTGGGGCGGACTTGCCGTCTTCACCGTGGCCTCGCTGGCCTGCGCCCTGTCGCCCAGCCTGCCGGTGCTGACCGCCGCGCGTGTCCTGCAGGGCATCGGCGGCGCCGGGATCATGAGCGTCAATCTGGCGCTGGTCCGCCACATCTACCCGTCCTCCCATCTCGGGCGCGGGGTCGGTTACAACGCGATGATCGTCGCGGTGTCCTCCGCCGCGGGGCCGAGCTTGGCGGCACTGATCCTGTCGGTCGCCTCCTGGCCCTGGCTGTTCGCCGTCAATGTGCCGCTGGGGCTGGCCGCGCTGGCGGTGGCGGCGCGGGCGATGCCGGTCTCCACCCCCGCCGGCCACCGCTTCGACTGGGTGAGCGCCCTGCTGAACGCCGGCATGCTCGGCCTGCTGATCATCGGCTTCAAGGGGGTGGACGGCAGTCAGCCCGGCTGGCTGGTCGCCGCCGAACTGGCCGGTGCGGTGGTTCTGGGCGTGACGCTGGTGCGGCGGGAGCTGTCGCAAACCGCGCCGCTGCTGCCGGTGGATTTGCTGCGCCGGCCGGTCTTCGCCCTGACCGTGGTGACCTCGGTCTGCGCCTTCGCCTCGCAGAACATCGTCTTCGTGGCGATGCCCTTCTTCTTCGAGGATGTGCTGCACCGGTCGCTGGCCGAATCCGGGCTGCTGATGACACCCTGGCCGCTGATGGTGGCGCTGGTGGCGCCGATCTCCGGCCGACTGGCCGACCGCTACGAGCCGACGCGGCTGGCCGCCGTCGGCCTGGCGCTGTTCGCCAGCGGGCTGGCGCTGATGGCGTTGCTGCCGCCCGATCCGTCGACGCTGGACGTTGTGTGGCGGATGGCGCTGGCCGGCTTCGGCTTCGGCCTGTTCCAGACCCCGAACAACAAGGTGCTGGTCACCAGCGCGCCGAAGGAGCGCAGCGGCGGGGCCAGCGGCATCCAGGCGACCGGCCGGTTGCTGGGCCAGACGCTGGGTGCTGCGACGGTAGGGCTGGTCTTCAGCGCGGTGGGCAAGGCGGACGGCAGCGTCACCGTGCTTTGGCTGGGCGCCGGGCTGTGCGCGGTGGCCTGCCTGACCGGCCTCTTCCGCCGCCGCCCGGCCGCCTGAGCCTCTCCGGCCGTTGGGCGTTATTGGCCGTCCGGCTTTACCGGTTGTCGGGGCGGGTCACCGTCGGCTCGCTGCCATAGGCGAAGGTCGGTGCCTTGCCGATGTCGGCCTGTTCCATGTCCAGCATCGGCCCATTCGGCCCGTTGGTCAGGGCGCCGGCCGGCAGCGCGACCAGCGTGTCGCCCAATCCCAGCACATCGTTCGGCGCGACGACGACGCGGTCGATCCGGTCGCCCGGCTGGCTCAGGGTGAAGTCGAGGATGCGGCCGCCCGGCTGGCCGTCGCGCGTGCGCAGTTCCGTCCCCACCATCGACCGGGCCTGATCGGGGTTGAGGGAAGCAGAGGGAAGGGCGGCCACCGGCGGCGAACCTGCAGGCGGAGCCTGGTTCTGCATTTCCCGTGAGGGGGCCTCGCCGCTGACGCCCGGCGGGGAAGCGACCGGCCCCGTGGTCGGCTGGTCGTCCGGCCGCGGCGCCGTCATCAGCGGCGGGGCGGCGCCCTGCGCCATGGTGTCGGGGGTGCCGGGAGCCGGCGCGGTCTGAGCCATGGCGGTGCCGGTCATCAGCAGCAGCGCGGCGGGCAGAAGCAAGATCGGGCGGAGCATGGGGCGACCCTTCCGTTCGGATTCGGTATCACCCTGATTAACAGCCCGACATGCCCATGGGTTGCCGGGGGGTAATTGCGGATCTCTCCCTCTCCCCCCCGGGGAGAGGGTCGGGGTGAGGGGGATGCACGGCGTGGCTTTCCCAAAGGTCCCGCCGCGCGTCCCCCTCACCCTAACCCTCTCCCCGCTTGCGGCGGATCTGCGATCCGCCTGTCGCGTCAGCGCAAACGAAGTTTGCGCGTGAGCGGGGGGGGAGAGGAATACAAATCCGGGATTACTTCCCGCGACCGGTCTTGTCCTGAAGCGCGTCGATCCGCTTGGACGCTTCCGCCTTGGTCAGTCCATCGTCGAAGGACTCCCCGGCCTCCTCGCTCAGCGTCTTCAGGTAGGAGGCCTGGGCGCCGGTCATCGGCTCGTCGCCGGTGGTCCAGTCGTCGGGGTTCTTGTCCCGGTTGGAGGTGTCGTCGCCGGTTTTCGGATTCTCGCGCGCTTGGTCGCGGGGATCGGCGGTGTGCTTGGCGGTCATGATCCGTACCTCGTCAAAAAAGAACGCATCATGAACAGCATCGCAGGCGGAAGGTTCCCGCCCGCATGCCGGAAAACTCACCCGCCGTTGCGCTTCAGCAGGAAGACGCCCTGTTCACCCAACAGGTTGGCGAAACCGGAATGGGCGTGGCTGGTGACCCGGCCGGCATGGTCGAGGATGCGGGTCTGCTCGATGGTGATGCCCATCTCCTCGGTCAGCACGACGAAGTCACGCAGCGTGCAGAAATGGATGTTGGGCGTTTCCCACCACTGGTAGCCCAGCTTTTCCGTCACCGGCATACGGCCGGTCAGCAACAGCTGCAGCCGCACCCGCCAATAGCCGAAATTGGGAACCGACACGATGGCGCGGCGGCCGATGCGGCACATCATCTGCAATACGTCACGCGGCTGCCGCATCGCCTGCAGGGTCTGGCCCAGGATCACATAATCGAAGGCGTCGGCGGGATAGTCCTTCAGGTCGGTCTCGGCATCGCCCTGGATCACCGACAGGCCGTGCGCCACGCATTGCCGCACGCCGTCCATGCTGAGTTCGATGCCGCGTCCGTCGACGTTCTTGGCGTGGGCCAGATAATCCAGCAGGGCGCCGTCGCCGCAGCCGACGTCCAGCACGCGGCTGTTCGGCTCCACCATCTCGGCGATCAGCTTCAGGTCGTCGCGAATGTCCACCATGGTCGGTCGTTCTGCCCCAATCAGCGCGCGCGGCGGCGGGCGGACAGGCCGCGATGCTCGGCGCAGCCCTCCAGGAAGCCGTGGATGACCTGATGGAACTCCGGCTCGTCCAGCAGGAAGGCGTCGTGGCCCTTGTCGGTTTCGATCTCCACGAAGCTGACATTGGCGGCGACGGCGTTCAGCGCATGCACGATGGCCCGCGATTCCGAGGTCGGGAACAGCCAGTCGCTGGAGAAGCTGGCAAGGCAGAAGCGCACCGGCGTCGTCCCGCCGCCCGGCCGGAAGGCGTTGGCCAGCGAACCCCCCGCATCGGCGGCGAGATCGAAGTAATCCATCGCCCGCGTGATGTAGAGGTAGGAGTTGGCGTCGAACCGCTCGACGAAGGCCGCACCCTGGTAGCGCAGGTAGCTTTCAACCTGGAAATCGGCGTCGAAGCCGTAGGTGACCGCCTTGCGGTCCTGCAGGTTGCGGCCGAACTTGCGGTGCAGCGCCGCTTCCGACAGGTAGGTGATGTGCGCTGCCATGCGGGCGACGGCCAGACCGGCCTCCGGCTTGGTGCCCTCCAGCAGATAGTTGCCGCCGCGCCAGTTCGGGTCGGCCATGATCGCCTGGCGCCCGACCTCGTGGAAGGCGATGTTCTGCGCCGAATGGCGGGCGGCGGTGGCGATGGGCACCGCGGAGAACACCGAGTCGGGATAGGCCACCGCCCATTGCAGCACCTGCATGCCGCCCATCGAGCCGCCGATCACGCAGAACAGCTTCTCGATGCCCAGATGCTCGACCAGCAGCTTCTGTGCCCGCACCATGTCGCCGATGGTCACCACCGGGAAGGACAGGCCATAGGGCTGGCCGGTGGCCGGATCGATGTCCTTCGGCCCGGTGCTGCCCAGGCAGCCGCCCAGCACGTTGGAGCAGATGACGAAATAGCGGTCGGTGTCCACCGGCTTGCCGGGGCCGACCAGCATTTCCCACCAGCCGGGCTTGCCGGTGACGGGGTGCTTTTCCACCACGAAATGGTCGCCGGTGAGGGCGTGGCAGATGAAGATCGCGTTGGATTTGTCGGCGTTCAGCGTGCCGTAGGTCTGGTAGGCGATCTGGAAGCCGCCGATCTCCACGCCGCTGTCCAGCCGCATCGGCCGGTCCACCGCCAGACGCACGCGCTTGCCCGGCATGACTTGGTCATCGGGGGCCGGGCTGTCGGCGACCGCGGGGGTGACCAGGGGATGCTGCGGCGCGGAGGGGGACGCGGACATGTCGCTTCGTGCCTTGGGAAGCGGTTCCGGCATTCGGATGCCTTGCGGCGCCTTGGCGGAAACCGTCGGTGAGCTTTGGCGGAACGGGAGGGTATAGCTACGAAGCCGGGCTCAAGAGTGTCAATGTTTTCTTTGATTTCGCAGCGCATGCGGACTACTACTAACCGGCTTTGCATTCGATGGTTTCTTGACCCATGGCCCCCGCCCGGACCCCGCTCGACGATTTGCGCCGCGAGATCGACCAGATCGACGACGCGATCCATGACCTGCTGATGCGCCGCGCCGCCGTGGTGGAACGCATCGGGGCGGCGAAGGGCAATGGCGCGGCCGAAAACGGGGCGCCGCCCGTCTATCTGCGCCCGGCGCGGGAGGCGACGATCCTGCGGCGCCTGATGGCCCGCCATGCCGGAACCTTCCCGGCCCAGGTCGTGGTGCGCATCTGGCGGGAGATGATCACCGCCTTCACCCGCATGCAGGGCCCCTTCGCCGTCGCCGTCTATGCGCCGGAGGACCGCCGCGGCTTCTGGGACGTCGCCCGCGACCATTTCGGCGGATTCGTGCCGATGACCGCCGTCAACACCCCGGCCGCCGCGCTCCGCGCCGTGTCGGAGGGGACGGCGACCGTCGCCGTGGTGCCCTATCCGGCCGACGACGATTCGGATCCCTGGTGGCGCTTCCTGGTGTCCGCCGACGCCGGCCGGCCGCAGGTGGTGGCGCGGCTGCCCTTCGGCGGGCGCGGCAATGCCCGCGGCGAGAACCGCGACGCGCTCGCCATCGCCGCCGTCCCGCATGAGCCGACCGGCGACGACCGCACTCTGCTCAGCATCGAGATCGGCGGCGACCTCAGCCGCGGCCGGCTGAAGGACATGCTGGAGGCCTGCGGCCTGACTCCGGTCAGCTTCTGCACCTGGCATCCGGCCGGCCACGCCATCGGGATGAGCACCGGCGGGCCATCCGTCCATCTGGTCGAGATCGCCGACTTCGTCGGGCAGGCCGACCCCCGCCTTGCCATGCTGCTGGAACGGTCGGGCGACATCCCGGTGCGGGTCAACGTCGTCGGCGGCTATGCCGTGCCGCTCGCTCTGGGCTGATGCGCGCGAAAGGGGCGAGCCGGCGGGGCGGATCCTGCCTTATCCTGCATCGCCGTGTCCTGAAACTGAACAGCGGCGCCAGGACTGTTCCAAACCGTTCCAAACGTTCCATTAACGCCCATCCAATCTGTCGGAAGGTAAGCAGACCATGACCCAGCCGAACGGCCCGCAGCCGCGTCCGGGGATTCTCGACATCGCCGCCTATGTCGGCGGCGAGCATCAGGGTCATATCCGCCTCGCCTCCAACGAAGGGGCGCTGGGGCCGAGCCCGAAGGCGATGGACGCCTATGCGGCGGCGGCCGCGACCCTGCACCGTTACCCCGACGGCGCCTCGGCGGCGTTGCGCGGTGCCATCGCCAAGCGCTTCAACCTGGATGCCGACCGCATCGTCTGCGGCGCCGGGTCGGACGAAATCATCAGCCTGCTGATCCGCTCCTATGCCGGGCCGGGCGACGAGGTGCTGTATTCGCAATACGGCTTCCTGATGTACCCGATCGGCGCCAAGTCGGTCGGCGCCACCCCGGTGACGGCGCCGGAGGACGGGCTGACCGCCAGCGTCGACAACCTGCTGGCCCGCGTCACCCCGCGCACCCGTCTGGTCTTCCTCGCCAACCCGAACAACCCGACCGGCACCTATCTGCCGGCGTCGGAGGTGGCGCGGCTGCATGCCGGCCTGCCGCCCGACGTCATCCTGGTCATCGACGCGGCCTATGCCGAATACATGAACAAGGACGACTACACCGCCGGCGAGGAGCTGGTGGAGAAGTTCCCCAACGTGGTGATGACCCGCACCTTCTCGAAGATCTTCGCGCTGGGGTCGCTGCGCATCGGCTGGTGCTATGGTCCGGCCGGGATCGTCGACGTGCTGAACCGGGTGCGTGGTCCCTTCAACGTGTCGACCGCCGCCCATGTCGCCGGCATCGCCGCGGTGGAGGATGCCGAGTTCCTCGACCGCTCCCGCCGCCACAATGAGCAGTGGCGCGAGTGGTTCTCCGCCACCGTGCGGCAGCTGGGCCTGACGGTTCACCCCAGCGTCACCAACTTCGTCCTGGTCGACTTCAAGGGCCAGCCCGCCGGCAAGGACGATGCCGAGGCCGCCCGCCAGTTCCTGAAGGCCCGCGGCATCCTGGTCCGCCAGATGCCCTCCTACGGCCTGCCGAGCTGCCTGCGCGTCACCATCGGCACCGAGCAGGAAATGCGCGCGGTGGCCGACGCGCTGCGGGACTTTTTGAAGGGGTAATGGGCCTTCCGACAAGGAAAAGCCCACCGGAACGACCGTTCCGGTGGGCTTTTTGCTGGATTCTCACTCCGCGGCGATTGGTATCGCTCCGGCTGCCATCTTCTCCTTGGCATTGAGCACCTCCAGAGCAACGATCCGGTTCTGATCGTCGAAGTCCAGAATGATGCCCGGGGCAACCTCCTGGGAATCGATGATGGTGCCCTCTGAAAAGCGCACGAACAGCGCGTCGGCTTCGGGATCGTATCGCGAGTTCATAGCTTGGCTCCCCGGTCTAGAAAGGCCGTGATGACCAGTATATCCGCACCGTCCCGCCGATGAACAACCCGGATGATCCGGTTGCCGGCTTCCGGGATGATCTTGAACGACCGCCATACGTCCGGTCCGCTGGGATCGGCTTCGATCCGGTCGGGGATTTCGATGGCGCGTTCGATCCATTCCAGAGCCAAACCCCGCTCTTGGATCGTCAAACGGGCGTGAGCGGTAAGGCTGAGCGTCATTGGCGCTGTCTCGCTCTCACCCCCGGTTCAGCAGGAAATCGACCGTCTCCGGCCGGCCCGGCAGGTCGAGCCTCGCCTGCACCGGCTCGCAGCGGCTGACGATCCGGCCGCGGCGCAGGACGAACAGGCGGGCGGCGCGGGTGCGGATCGCCTCCACCGCGCTGCCGGCTTGCAGAACCACCAGATCGGCGTTGCAGCCCGGCTCCAGCCCGTAGCCCTCCAGATGCAGCAGGCGGGCAGGGTTGACCGTCACCGCGTCGAAGGCGGCCTTGATGCCGTCCTGGCCGGTCATCTGGCCGACATGCAGGCCCATATGCGCCACCTCCAGCATGTCGCCGGAGCCCAGCGGATACCAGGGGTCCATCACGCAGTCATGGCCGAAGGCGACCGTCAGGCCGGCGGCCATCAGCTCCGGCACGCGGGTCATGCCACGGCGTTTGGGATAGCTGTCGTGACGGCCCTGGAGGACGATGTTGATCAGCGGATTGGCGATCACCCCCAGCCGCGCCTCCGCCATCAGCGGGATCAGCTTGGAGACATAGTAGTTGTCCATGGAATGCATGGAGGTCAGGTGGGACCCGGTCACCCGGCCGTGCAGTCCCAGCCGCTGCGTCTCATAGGCCAAGGTTTCGACATGGCGGGACAGCGGGTCGTCGGTCTCGTCGCAATGCATGTCGACCAGCAGCCCGCGCTCCGCCGCGATCTCGCAGAGCAGGCGGACCGACGCGGCGCCGTCGGCCATGGTGCGCTCGAAATGCGGAATGCCGCCGACCACGTCGACGCCCATGTCCAGCGCCTGGACCAGCAACTCCTTGGCACCCGGCGCACGGAGAACGCCATCCTGCGGGAAGGCGACCAGCTGCAGGTCGAGATACGGAGCGACGCGCTTCTTGACATCCAGCAGGGCTTCCACCGCCAGCAGGCGCGGGTCGCAGATGTCGACATGGCTGCGGATCGCCAGCAGGCCGCGCCCGACCGCCCAGTCGCAATAGGCGAGCGCCCGCTCGACGATGGCGTCCTGGGTCAGCTGCGGCTTCAGCTCCCCCCACAGCGCGATGCCTTCCAGCAGCGTGCCGCTCCGGTTCACCCGCGGCAGGCCGTAGCTCAGCGTGCTGTCCATGTGGAAATGGGCATCGACGAAGGGCGGGCTGACCAGCCGGCCGGTGGCGTCGATCTCCGCCACCGTCTCGCCCGCCAGATTCGCTTCGACCGCGGCGATGCGGCCGTCGCGGATGCCGATGTCGATGCCGCCATCAATGCTGCCACGGCCAACCGGCAGGGTGGCGCGGCGCAGGATCAGGTCGAACATCAGCGTTCTCCTTTGCGGTACGGGATCATCAGGGCGCGCGGGTAGGAGGCCCGGCGGGCCACCAGAACCAGCGCCAGGATGCTCAACAGATAGGGCATCATCAGGAACAGCTGGTAGGGCAGGACGCCGCCGCTCGCCTGCTGCAGCCGCAGTTGCAGCGCGTCGAACACCGCGAACAGCAGGGCACCCAGCATCGCCTTGCCCGGCCTCCACGAGGCGAAGACCACCAGCGCGATGCAGATCCAGCCGCGCCCGTTGACCATGTTGAAGAAGAAGGCGTTGAAGGCCGACAGGGTCAGGAAGGCGCCGGCCAGCGCCATCAGCGCGCTGCCCGCCATCACCGCGCCGATGCGGATGGCGGTGACGTTCAGCCCCTGCGCCTCGGCAGCGGCCGGATTCTCGCCGACCATCCGCACCGCCAGCCCGACCGGCGTGCGGTACAGCACATAGGCGACCACCGCCACCAGAAGAAAGGCGAGGTAGGTCAGCGGCGTCTGGGCCAGGGCGCCCGGCAGGCCCAGCGGCTGGAACGGCTCGACGGTCGGCGGGGTGCTGGCCTGCGGCAGGACGAGGCGGTAGACGAAATAGGACAGGCTGGTCCCCAGCAACGTCACGCCGATGCCGGTCACATGTTGCGATAGGCCGAGCGGTACGGTCAGCGCCGCATGCAGCAGGCCGAGCAGCGCGCCGCAGGATGCCGCCACCAGCACGCCGGTCCACAGATCGGCCCCCTGATAGACCGCCATCCAGCCGGCCATGGCGCCCAGCGTCATGATGCCTTCAATACCGAGATTCAGCACGCCGGCCCGCTCGCACAGCAGCTCGCCCAGCGTGCCCAGCACATAGGGGGTGGCGATGCGCAGCACCGCGGTCCAGAAGGCGGCGGATAGCAGTATGTCGAGGATGATCGACAGGAAATCCATGACCCCCTACCCCCGCCGCAGCCGGTAGCGCGCCAGCAGCCCGGCGACCAGCATGCACAAGAGGCTGGCGGCGACCAGGACGTCGGCGATGTAGTTGGGAACCGGCATGGCGCGGCTCATGGCGTCGGCGCCGACGAAGATGCCGGCGATGAACAGCGCCGCACCCACCACGCCGATGGGATGCAGCTGCGCCAGCATGGCGACGACGATCCCGCTGTAGCCGAAGCCCGGCGACAGGTCGAGCGTCAGATAGCCCTTCAAGCCGCAGACCTCCGCCGCCCCGGCAAGCCCGGCGAGACCGCCCGACAGCAGGGCGGTGCGCAGCATGACCCGCGTCACCGGCATGCCGGCGAAGGCGGCGGCGCGCGGGTTGGCGCCGACCGCGCGGTTCTCGTAGCCCCAGATGGTCCGGGTATCGACCAGCCACAGCAGCACCGACAGGCCGAGCGCGATGGCGAGCCCGGCATGCAGGCGGGTGCGCTCCACCAGCTTGGGCAGTTCCGCCGTCTCGACCACCGGCGCCGACTGCGGCCAGCCCATGCCCATCGGGTCCTTCAAGGCGCCTTCCAGCAGCATCGACACCAGCAGCAGCACGACGAAGTTCAAGAGCAGGGTCGTCACCACCTCGTCGACGCCGAAGCGGACCTTCAGCACCGCAGGGCCGAGCAGGGTGACGCCGCCGGCCGCCATGCCGGCGATCATCACCACCGGGATCAGCGCCCAAGCCGGCAGGTCGAGCATACCGCCGCCGACCACAACGGCGGCCAGCGCGCCCATGTAGAGCTGTCCTTCCGCCCCGATGTTCCACAGCTTGGCGCGGAAGGCGACGGCGGCGGCGAGGCCGGTCAGGATCAGCGGGGTGGCGCGGTTCAGCGTCTCGGTCAGGGCGAAGCGGGAGCCGACCGCGCCCTCGAACAGCAGCCCATAGGCGCGCAGCACCGGGGCGCCGGTCCAGGCGACCAGCAGAGCGCAGAGCGCCAGCGCCGCGACCACGGCGCCCACCGGCGCCAGCAGCCGCAGGGCGAGCGGGGTATCGGTGCGCGGTTCAAGCCGCATCAACAGTCTCCGGCAGAATGTCGCGCAAAACGTCCCAATGCCCAGCCATCAGCAGGCCGAGCTGGCTGACCGTCACCCGGTCATGGGGCAGCAGCGGGGTGAGGCGCCCGTGATAGGCGACGGTGACGCAGTCGGCCAGCGCCAGGATTTCGTCCAGATCCTCGGAGATCAGCAGCACGCCGGCCCCGGCGGCGCGGGCGTCAAGCAGCCGGCTGTGGACATAGGACACCGCGCCGATATCGAGCCCGCGCGTCGGCTGGCTCGCCAGGATCAGGTCCGGCCCATGGGCCAGCGTGCGGCCCAGGATCAGCTTCTGCATGTTGCCACCCGACAGCAGCTGCGTGCGGGCATCCGGTCCGGGGCAGCGGACGTCGAACTCCTCGATCACCTCGCGGGCGTAGGCCCGCGCCGCCCCCCGCCGCAGCACGCCGAAGCGGGAAAAGGCGCGGTCGTGATAGCGCTCGGCGATCAGGTTCTCCCAAACCGCCATGGCGCCGACGAGGCCGGCGCTGTGCCGGTCCTCTGGGATGCGGGCGACGCCGCGCCGCACCATGTCGGCCGGTTCGCCATGCTCCACCACGCTGCCTTTCAGCGACAGCCAGCCGGAGTCGGGACGGATCAGGCCGCTGACCAGCTCGGCGAGCGCGGTCTGGCCGTTGCCGGACACACCGGCGATGCCGACCACCTGATGGCGCCGCACCGTCAGGTCGACCCCGTCCAGCAGCGGGCGGCCATGGCCGGAGGCGACGGTGACGCCCGACAGTTCCAGCACCGGCTCGCCAGGGCTGAGCGGGGTCGGGGCAGGCGGCTTGACGCTGCGGCCAACCATCAACTCGGCCAGTTTGGCGCGGTCGGTGGAGGCGGTGGCGTGGGTGGCGACCAGCTTTCCGCTGCGCAGGACGGCGACGGTGTCGCTGGCGGCAAAGACCTCGTTCATCTTGTGGCTGATGAAGACCACGGCGAGCCCGTCGGCGGTC
This sequence comes from Azospirillum lipoferum 4B, assembly GCF_000283655.1. Taxonomy (NCBI): domain Bacteria; kingdom Pseudomonadati; phylum Pseudomonadota; class Alphaproteobacteria; order Rhodospirillales; family Azospirillaceae; genus Azospirillum; species Azospirillum lipoferum. Next base: position 377,946 of record NC_016585.1, read on the forward strand.
AGCTTGCGCAGCGTGTCGAACAGCCCGGCCGATTCCTGCGGCGTCAGCACCGCGGTCGGCTCGTCCAGGATCAGGATGCGGGCGTCGCGGTAGAGCGCCTTCAGGATTTCCGCCCGCTGCCGCTCGCCGACCGACAGGTCGCCGACCGGCGCGTCCGGCCGAACCTCCAGCCCGAATCTCTGGGAGAGGTCGAGCAGCCGGCGGCGGGCCGCACCCCGGTCGGAGCGCCAGCGCCAAAGCGATTCGGTGCCGACGGCGATGTTGTCCAGCACCGACAGATTGTCCGCCAGGGTGAAATGCTGGTGGACCATGCCGATGCCGGCCTCCAGCGCCGCGCGGGGCGAGCCCGGCAGCAGGGGGCGGCCGAACGCCTCGATGCTGCCCTCGTCGGCGACGTAATGGCCGAACAGGATGTTCATCAGGGTGGTCTTGCCGGCGCCATTCTCGCCAAGCAGCGCCAGCACCTCGCCGGCGCGGAGCGTCAGCGAGATGCCGTCGTTGGCAAGCAGCGGACCGAAGCGCTTGGATATGCCGGCGAGCCGGAGGACGACCTCCGGCCCGCCCTTCACGGGTGATGACATCGGGAATGCGCCGGGCGTCACATCGTCGACTTCGGCTCGGCGTCGTTGACCTTCACGGTGAACTTGCCGTCGCGGATCTGCTGCTCGCGCTCCTTGACCTTCGCCTTGATCGCGTCGGGAACCTTCGACTCGAAGGTGCCGAGCGGCGCCAGGCTGGAGCCCTTGTGCGCCATCATGCTGTAGGGGCCGTAATCCTCGGCCTTGTAGCTGCCGGCCTTCACCGCGGCGATGGCGCGCTCCACCGACGGCTCCATGTGCCACAGGGCGCTGGCGACAACGGTGTCCGGATATTGCGGCTGGGTGTCGATGACGTTGCCGATGGCGAGCACCTTGCGCTCCTTGGCCGCGTCCGACACGCCGAAGCGTTCGGCATACATCACGTCGGCGCCGCGGTCGATCATGGCGAAGGCGGCTTCCTTGGCCTTCGGCGGGTCGAACCAGGAGCCGATGAAGCTGACCGAGAACTTGACCTGCGGGTTGACCTCCTTGGCGCCCTCCATGAAGGCGTTCATCAGGCGGTTGACCTCGGGGATCGGATAGCCGCCGACCATGCCGATCATGTTCGACTTTGTCATGCCGCCGGCGACCATGCCGGACAGATAGGCGGGCTCCTGGATGTAGTTGTCGAAGACCGAGAAGTTCGGCTCCTGCGGCTTGAAGCTGGAGCCCATGACGAAGGCGGTCTTCGGATAATCCTTGGCGACGGTGCGGGCGGCGCGCTCCACCCCGAACACCTCGCCGAACACCAACTGCTGGCCGGCTTCGGCATACTGGCGCATCACGCGCTCATAGTCGGTGTTGGCGACCGATTCGGCCCAGACATACTCGATGTCGCCACGGTCGGCGGCGGCCTTCAGCGCAACATGGATGCGGCTGACCCACTGCTGCTCGATCGGAACGGTGTAGATGCCGGCGACCTTCAGCTTGCTTTGCGCGAGTGCCGGCAGGGAGCCGCCGGCCACCGCCGCGAAGGCCACCGCGGCGACGCCGCACAGCACTGCACGGCGCGTCATTCCCAGAACCGTCATTGCCCGATCCCCCATCCCCCGAACCGACATCGTAAGTCCCCTTCGTCGCTGAGTATCGTTGGCCGCGTATCGTCGGCAGCAGTGCGGCTGACCCGCATGGTACATGAATACTCGGGAATGCTCCCGCTATCCATCGATCCCACCGGGGCCGCGCATGCAAATGCAATGAAAATGCCATCTGCCGGAACCGCCACGCGCTTTGTGGATGCGGTGATCCGGCCGGTCAGAATGCTGGCATGTGACCATAAATAGGGCAACGCGTCTTGACGACTTGGTCAGGATTGCGGCGCGTCGCATTTAGCTCCCTCTCCCGGGGCGGGAGAGGGCGTTTATCGCCATATGCCATTATCTTAGCGATCCGGTCAGAATCGCGACGTGTCGCCCTCCGACCCCTGGCCGCGCCTGCGAGCGTCGCCCCGGCAACGGTCTGAACAGTATTTCACCTGCTCCCACACCCGCTCCCACTTTTTCCGCCAGGTGAAAGGACGGTTGCAGACCGGGCAGATCTTGGCGGGGAGGTCGGCCTTCTTCACGCCCCTCATGCCGAACCGCCACCCAGCACCGCGGCAGGCCGGCGCAGAACCGGGTCGAAGGGATTGAGTTGGCGGCTGATGGCGGCGGATTCGCGCTTCAGGATGTCGACCACCACCGGCAGCCGTTCCTCGTTCAGCCGCTCGCTGATCGTGCCGACGCTGAGCGCCGCCACCGCGTGCCCGTCGCGGTCCAGCACCGGAACGGCGACGCCGGACATGCCCGGCAGCAGGCCGGTGGAGCGGCTGGCATAGCCCAAATCCCGCACGCGTGCGATTTCCGTGCGCAGATAGACCTCGTCGATGATGCCCACGCCCTGCATGCGCGGCAGGTTGAAGCGGATCACCTCCTCCCGCTCCTCCGCATGCAGATAGGCGAGGATGGCGAGGCTGCCCTGGCCGACGCCCAGAGTCACCCGGCCGCCGATGTCGCCGGTGAAGGACCGGATGGGGAAGGGACCCTCGCTGCGGTCCAGGCACACCGCGTCGAAGCCGCTGCGCACCAGCAGGAAGATGGTGTCGCGCAGGGTGGCGGACAGGCGCAGCAGGATCGGCCGGCAGATGTCGCGCAGGTTGTTGGGGTTGCCGGCCTGCGCCGCCAGACCGAACAGGTCGATGCCCAGGCGATAGCGCTTGGTCGCGCGGTCCGGCTCCACCATCCCTTCCTCCGCCAGGATCTTCAGCAGGCGGTGGACGGTCGGCGGCGTGAGGTCGAGCGCGCGGGCGATGTCGGTCAGCCGCGCCCCCGTCTCGTTCGACGACGCCAGCAGCCGTAGGATCGCCAGCCCGCGCTGCAGGCTGGATTTCGCGCCCGTCTCGTCGCTGCCCGCACTCTCGTTCGGCTTGCCGCGGGTATCGGCGCTCATGCTCCGGCTCCGTGTGAAAATCGGTGATGTTTGCTGCACCATCTATTCCGCATATCGGAATCTTTTGCAAAATCTTTTCTACTGACGGAAAAATCGGATTGACGCCATCGGGGGAGACGCTGAACCATCGGGTCATACAGGTGAGGCCCCGAAAGACAGTGGCCGGGTCAGCAAGAGGGAGAATTCCCCCGTGTCGTTCCTCGAATTGAAAAACATCACCAAGCGTTACGGGCCGCTGACCGCGGTCGGCGACGTGTCGCTGTCGGTGGAAAAGGGGGAGTTCGTCTCTCTGCTCGGCCCCTCCGGCTGCGGCAAGACCACGACCCTGCAGATGATCGCCGGCTTCGTCGAACCGTCGGCCGGCACCATCCGGCTGGACGGGCGCGACATCACGCGGGCCAAGGCGAACAGCCGCGGGCTGGGCATCGTGTTCCAGAGCTATGCGCTGTTCCCGCACATGACCGTGTTCGACAATGTCAGCTTCGGCCTGGAGATGCAGCGCGTGCCCAAGGGCGAGCGCAAGCCGCGGGTGGAAGAGGCGCTGTCGCTGGTCCACCTTTCCCCCTATGCCAAGCGCTACCCGCGCGAACTGTCGGGCGGCCAGCGGCAGCGCGTGGCGCTGGCGCGCGCTCTGGTGATCCGCCCGCCGGTGCTGCTGCTGGACGAGCCGCTGTCGAACCTGGACGCCAAGCTGCGCGAGGCGATGCAGTACGAACTGCGCGAGATCCAGCGCAAGGTCGGCACCACCACCGTCATGGTCACCCACGACCAGGCGGAGGCCTTCTCGATCAGCGACCGCGTCGTGGTGATGGAGGCCGGGCGCATCACCCAGATCGACCAGCCCTATCGCATCTACGAACATCCGGAGACGGAGTTCATCTCCCGCTTCGTCGGCAAGACCAATCTGCTGCCGGGCAAGGTTGCGACGGCGACCGGTGCCGGCGCCACGGTGTCGCTGGCCGGCATCGCCGTGCCGGTGGAAATGCCGGGCCTGTCGGTGGGCGAGACGGTGACGCTGTGCATCCGGCCGGAAAAGCTGCGGTTGACCCAGCCGTCCAATGGGTTGCTGACCGGCCGGGTCGCAGACCGCTTCTTCCTGGGCAGCCAGTGGCTCTATCACATCGACGGGCCGCTCGGCACGGTGATGGTGGTGACGCCGAACGACGGCTCCGCCCCCGCCGACCAGGGGGCGCCGGTGGGCCTTGAATGGACGCCGTCCGTGGTGCGCGTCCATCGCGGCGCCATGGCGGAGGCGCCCGATGTCGCGCTCGAGGTGACCTGATGAGCGCCGCCCTTCCCGACGCCGCCCCGGCATCGCCGGGCGACGAGACGCCGGAACGCCGCGTGCGCTCCGCCCCGCTGTTCCTGTCGGCGCCGGCGGCGCTGCTGTTCGTGGCGCTGGTGCTGACGCCGCTGTTCCTGACGGCGCTGCTGTCCTTCAACCAGTTCGACTATGCGACCGGGCGCACCGGCGGCTTCACGCTGGAGCATTACCTGTCGGTGCTGACCGACGAGTATTACCTGGAGATCTTCTTCCGCACCTTCCGCATCTCGGCGCTGGCGACCGCCATCTGCGTGGTGATCGGCGTGCCGGAGGCCTACATCCTCAGCCGCATGGGCAATCCCTGGCGCTCGATCTTCCTGCTGGTGATCCTGGCGCCGCTGCTGGTCTCCGTCGTGGTCCGCGCCTTCGGCTGGAGCATGCTGCTGGGGCCGGAAGGGCCGGTGAACGCGGCGCTGATCGCGCTCGGTATCGGCAGGATGAAGCTGCTCTATACCGAAGGCACGGTGGTGGTGGCGCTGGTCCACGTCATGCTGCCCTTCATGGTCATCCCGGTCTGGACCTCGCTGCAGAAGCTGGACCCGGCGGTGGAGCAGGCGGCGCTGTCCTTCGGCGCCTCGCGCGGGACGGCCATCGTCCGGGTGGTGGCGCCGCAGATCCTGCCCGGCATCCTGTCGGGAAGCCTGATCGTCTTCGGCCTCAGCGCCAGCGCCTTCGCCATCCCCGGCCTGCTGGGCGGGCGGCGTCTGAAGATGGTCGCGACCGTGGTCTACGACCAGTATCTCAGCGACCTGAACTGGCCGATGGGCGCCGCCGTCGCCGTGATCCTGCTGGCCGCCAACCTGATCATCATGCTGACCTACCACCGCATGGTGGAAGGCCATTACCGCCGCCGGCTGGGGTGAGAATGCCATGACCCGCAACGGACCCGTCGCCCTTCTTTTCCATGCGCTGGTCGTCATCTTCATGCTGGCGCCGCTGGCCATCGTCTGCCTCGTCGCCTTCACACCCGAGAACACGCTGTCGCTGCCGACCAAGGGCTTTTCGCTGCGCTGGTTCGAGGCGGTGTTCCACCACCCCGACTTCGTCCAGTCCTTCTGGAACAGCCTGTGGCTGGCCTTCCTGGCGGCGACGCTGGCGGTGGCGCTGGCGGTGCCGGCCTCGCTGGCCATCACGCGCTGGGAGTTTCCCGGCCGCGGCTTCCTCAACGCGCTGTTCCTGTCGCCGCTGATCATCCCTCATCTGGTGCTGGGCGTCGCCATGCTTCGCCTGTTCGCGGTGATCGGCGCCACGGGTAGCTTCGGCTGGCTGGTGGCGGCCCATATCGTGATCGTCACGCCCTATGTGATGCGCCTGCTGATCGCTGCCATCTCCGGCTTCGACCGCAGCGTGGAGCAGGCCGCGTTCTCGCTGGGCGCCAGCGAGGCGACGGTGTTCCGCCGCGTCACCCTGCCGATGATCCTGCCCGGCGTCACCGGCGGCTGGCTGATCGCCTTCATCAACAGCTTCGACGAGCTGACCATGTCCATCTTCATCACCTCGCCGTCCACGGTGACGCTGCCGGTGCGGATGTACATGTACGCCACCGAATCCATCGACCCGATGATGGCGGCGGTGTCGGCTCTGATCATCGGCATCACCGCGGTCGCCGTGCTTCTGCTCGACCGTGTCTATGGGTTGGACCGCATCCTCGTCGGCCAGCACTGAGCATCCGCTCCGGCCGTCCTCTCTTCGGAGACCATTCATCATGGCTTTGCTGCAGCGTGTGGCCGAACAGGGCCGGCGCGTGGTCCGCTTCACCCTCGACGGGCGCCCGGTGGAGGCGCTGGAGGGCGACACCGTCATGACCGCCATGCTCACCAACGGGGAGCGGCTGCGCCGCACGGAGTTCGCCGATGCCCCGCGTGCCGGCTTCTGCATGATGGGCGCCTGTCAGGATTGCTGGGTGCGGACGGAGGAGGGCGAGCGGCTGCGCGCCTGCGGCACCTTCATCGCCGACGGCATGCGGCTGCTCAGCAACGGGGAGTGGACGTCGTGAGCGGGGTTCTCCCTCCCGTCATCGTCGGCGCCGGTCCGGCCGGCATCCGCGCGGCGGAGCGGCTGGTCGCCGCCGGGCTGCGCCCGGTGGTGGTGGACGAAGCCGCGCGCTGGGGCGGCCAGATCTACCGCCAGCCGCCGGAAGGAGGCTTCACCCGGCCGAAGACGGCGCTGTACGGGTTCGAGGCGGGCAAGGCCGATGCGGTCCACCGCGCCATGGCGGCGATCCGCGACCGCGTGGACTACCGCCCGCGCACGCTGGTGTGGAACTGCGAGGATGGGGCGCTCGACCTGCTGTGCGACGGCGGCAGCGAGACTCTGCCCTTCAGCCATCTGATCCTGGCGACCGGCGCCACCGACCGCGTGCTGCCCTTCCCCGGCTGGACGCTGCCCGGCGTTTTCACGCTGGGCGGATCGCAGGTGGCGCTGAAGTTCCAGGGCTGTTCCGTCGGCCGGCGGGTGGCCTTCCTCGGCACCGGGCCGCTGCTCTATCTGGTCGCCTACCAGTATCTGAAGGCCGGGGTCGAAGTGGCGGGGGTGTTCGACACCACCTCCTTCGCCGCGCAGGCGCGCGCCACCCCCGGCATGCTGCGCGACCCGGTGACGCTGGCGAAGGGGCTGCTGTTCGTCGGCTGGCTGCGCACCCATGGCGTGCCGATCCACAACGGCGTCCGACCGGTGCGTGCCGAGGGCGCGGAACGGGTCGATGCGCTGGTCTGGCGCGATGCCCGCGGGCGGGAGCGTCGCACCTCCTGCGACGCCGTCGCCTTCGGACTGGGGCTGCGGTCGGAGACGCAACTGGCCGACCTCGCCGGCTGCCGCTTCCGTTTCGACGAGGCCGACCGGGCATGGATTCCAGAGCGGGACGGGGCAGGGCGCAGCTCGGTTCCGGGCGTGTATCTGGCAGGCGATGGCAGCGGCATCGCCGGCGCCGATGCGGCGGAACTGGCGGGGGAGCGCGCGGCGCTGGCCCTGCTGGAGGATCGCGGGTTGCCGGTGGACGGTGCGCGGGTGCGGGAGCTTGACGGCCGGCTCACCCGCATCGCCGCTTTCCGCCGGGTGCTGAACGCCGCCTTCCCGTTCCCGGCGGATTGGGCCGACAGCATTGCCGACGACACCATGATCTGCCGCTGCGAAGGCGTGACGGCCGGCGCCCTGCGCGAGGTCGCCCGCAGCGGACAGGCCCGTGAGATGAACCGCGCCAAGGCGCTGACCCGCGCCGGCATGGGCCGCTGTCAGGGTCGCATATGCGGCGCCACCGCGGCGGAGCTGCTGTCCCGCACGCTCGGCACCGGCCCGGATGGCGTCGGGCGTTTGCGTGCGCAGCCGCCGATCAAGCCTCTTCCTATCGCGACCGTTGTCCCCTCTCCCCCCCGCTCACGCGCAAACGAAGTTTGCGCTGACGCGACAGGCGGACCAGAGGTCCGCCGAAAGCGGGGAGAGGGTCAGGGTGAGGGGGACGCATCGCGAGGATCCGGTCGGGTATCCGCAACGCCCCATCCCGCCACAAGCGCTCCGCCGCGCGTCCCCCTCACCCAACCCTCTCCCCGGGGGGGAGAGGGCTCCAGCGGCAGGGAGGTCGCATGATGCGGGAACGGATCGACTGCGACGTCGCCGTCGTCGGCGGCGGAATCGTCGGCGGCTCGGCGGCGCTGTTCCTGCGGCAGGCTGGGCTGTCGGTGACGCTGCTGGAACGCGACTGGTGTGGCGCCAAGGCCAGCGGCGTCAATTTCGGCGGCGTGCGCCGGCAGGGCCGTCCGCTGGAGCAACTGCCGCTGTCCCAGCGCGCCCATGCCATCTGGGGCCGCCTGCCGGAACTGCTGGGCACCGACGCCGAATACATCCGCTCCGGCCATCTCAAGCTGGCGCGCAGCGAGCCTGATCTGGAGTCGCTGATCGCCTACCGCGAGCGCAGCCAGGGCTTCGGCCTGGGGCTGGAGATCATCACGGGCGAGGAGTTCCGCCGGCGCTGGCCGGCGCTGGGCGACCGGGCCATCGGTGGCTCGCTCTGCCCGGAGGACGGCCATGCCAACCCGCGCCTCGTCTCCCCCGCCTTCGCCCACGCCGCGGCCGGGCTGGGTGCGGTGGTGCGCGAACAGACGCCGGTCGACCGGGTGGAGAAGGACGGCGACCGCTTCGTCCTGCTGAGCGGCGACGATCTGGAGGTCCGCGCCCGCTTCCTGCTGAACACCGCCGGCGCCTGGTCCTGGCGGGTGGCGGAAGCCTTCGGCGAACCGGTGCCGCTGGAATCGCTCCACCCCAACATGGCGGTGACGGAGCCGCTGCCCCGCTTCCTCGACGTCAACATCGGGGTGGAGGGCGGCGGCGTCTATGGCCGGCAGGTGCCGCGCGGCAACATGGTGGTCGGCGGCGGGCGCGGCTTCGCGCTGGACGCCGACCGCGCCCGGCCGCAGCGCGACGCCGTGCTGACCCTGATGCGCGACGCGGCGGAGCTGTTCCCGCAGCTGCGCCACGCCCACGTCATCCGCTGCTGGACCGGGGTGGAGGGCTACACGCCCGACCGCAACCCGATCGTCGGTCCCAGCCGCACCACCTCCGGCCTGTTCCACGCCTTCGGCTTTTCCGGTGCCGGGTTCCAGATCGGCCCCGGCGTCGGCCAGACGCTGGCCGAACTGGTCACCACCGGCGAGACGGCCATGCCGCTGGAGCCCTTCCGCATCGACCGCTTTCCGCCCTCAACTTCCGACTGACCGCCTAAGACTTCACCCCTTGGCCCATTGGAGGACTGCATGCCCAGCTTGCGTACCCTGTCGCTCACCGGTCTCGCCACGGTTGCCATCACGGCGGCCGCAGCCCTCTCCACCCCCGCCGCCGCCCAGACCAAGACGGTCTATATCGGCATGAACGGCGGCACGATGGAGAAGACCTACACCGAGCATGTCTTCCCCGCCTTCGAGAAGGCGACCGGCATCAAGGTGGTCGTCGTCCCCGGCACCTCGTCGGACATCCTCGCCAAGCTGCAGGCGCAGAAGGACAATCCGCAGATGCACGTCGTCTTCCTGGACGACGGGCTGATGTACCGCGCCATCGGCATGGGCCTGTGCCAGAAGATGGAACCGTCGCCGGTGCTGGATCAGGTCTATCCGTCCTCGCGCATGAAGGGCGACATGGCGGTCGGCGTCAACATGGGCATGACCGGGCTGGCTTATAACAAGGCGATGTTCGAGGAGAAGGGCTGGGCGCCGCCGACCAGCTGGATGGATCTGGCCGACGCCAAGTACAAGGGCAAGATCGTCGTCCAGTCGGCTGCCAGCAGCTCCTTCGGCCTGCATGCCTTCCTGATGTACAACCGCATCAAGGGCGGCAGCGAAACCAACGTCGATCCGGGCTTCACCACCTGGCGCAAGACCATCGGCCCGAACGTGCTGGAATACATCCCCAGCTCCGCCAAGATCGCGGAAATGGTGCAGACCGGCGAGGCGGCCATCTTCCCGCTGACCCCGACCGGCGTCGGCACGCTGAAGGCAAAGGGCATCCCGGTGGAGTATGTCCAGCCCAAGGAAGGCTCGGTCGTCCTGATGGTCGGCGAATGCGTCGTCGCCAAGAACCCGGACAACGAGGCCGCGCAGAAGCTCGCCGCCTATCTGCTGAGCCCGGAGGCGCAGCTTGCCGCCCTGCAGTACGGCGCGCAGATTCCGTCCAACACCACGGTCAAGGCCCCGGCCGACGTCGCCGACGAGATGACCAAGTTCCAGGGCTACATGAAGACCGCCGTGACGGTGGACTGGGACGTCATCAACGAGAAGCGCCCGGACTGGAACCAGCGCTGGAACAAGGAAATCGAACGGTAAGGGGGGAGTTTATCTGGGGGGAGTTCTTGTATCGTTGCCCCCACCCCAACCCTCCCCCGCTTCGCGGGAGAGGGGGTAAGCACGAGAGCGGCGGAGTTCCCTCTCCCGCAAAGCGGGGGAGGGGTGGGGAGGGGGCAAGCGTTGCTTGTGCCTATTCCCTGCCATTCCCCAGCCACTTCTCCATCGCATAGTTGTGGATCGGCACGTCGCCGATCCGCAGCTCGCGGCGGGCCACCAGGGTGAAGCCGCGGCGCAGCAGGAAGGGGCGGGCGGCCTCGCTCGCCTCCACATGCAGGCGGGGATAGCCGAGCGCCGCGGCGCGGTCCTCCAGCAGGTCGACCAGTGCCGACATGGTGCCGCGCCCGGCCGCCTCCGGCGCGCAGTAGAGGAAGTTGATGTGGCCGTCCGGCTCCACATCGCTGAAGCCGACCGGCCGGTCGTCGTCATCCACCGCGACCAGGGCGACGCGGCCGTCGCCATAGGCCTCCCGCACCCGTTCCACCGTCGGCGCCAGCGCCGCCCAGGCCTCCACCTGCTCAGGCGTGTAGAAGCGCGGGCCTATGCCGCGGACGGAGCGGGCGTAGATCTGTGCCAGCACCGGGGCGTCTGACGGTCGGTAATCGCGGATCCTCATCGGCCCCTGTCCTTGGCGCCCCGTCCATTTGGGGGCTATTTCGCCGGCGCCAGCCGCAGGACCGCGCCGTCGGAAGCGTCGGTGATCACGTAGAGGGCGCCGTCCGGACCCTGTGCCACATCGCGGATGCGTGCGTCGAGCGGAATGCGCTCCGCCTCCTTCGCGCTGGTGCCGTCGATGGCGACCCGAACCAGCCCCTTGGCGCTCAGGCCGCCGATCAGGGCGCTGCCCTGCCAGTTCGGGAACAGGCTTCCCTGGTAGAAGGCCATGCCGGATGGCGAGATCACCGGCGTCCAATGAATCACAGCGTCGGTCAGGTCCTTGCGGGTCGGCGGGTCGGGGATGTCGCGGCCGTCGTAATGCTTGCCCCAGCTGACCAGCGGCCAGCCATAGTTCTTGCCGGCTTCCGGCCGGTTCAGTTCGTCGCCGCCCAACGGTCCCATCTCCGCGATCCACAGCGAGCCGGTGCGTGGGTCTATGGCCGCCGCCTCGATGTTGCGGTGGCCGTAGGACCAGATGGCGCCGGCCACCTTGCCTTCGCCGGCGAAGGGGTTGTCCTTGGGCAGCGAGCCGTCGCGGTTCAGGCGCACCACCTTCCCCAGCGTGTTGTCGCGGCTCTGCGCCGGATCGAATTTGTAGCGTTCGCCCAGCGTCAGGAAGATGTGGCCGTCGCCCGAGAAGACGATGCGGGTGCCGTAATGGTTGCCGCCGTCCACCTTGGGCGACTGGCGGAAGATGACCTGGAAATTCTCGATCCCGCGGTCGGTCAGCGTGCCGCGCCCCAGCGCCGTCCCGGCGGTGCCGCCGTCGCCGGCCTCGGCATAGGCGAGATAGATCGTCCGGTTCTGGGCGAATTGCGGATCGACCGCCACATCCAACATTCCGCCCTGGCCCTGGACGAGAACCTTCGGCGTGCCGCCGAGCGGGGAGGAGAGGGAGCCGTCGCGCGCCATGATGCGCAGCCGTCCCGGCTTTTCCGTCACCAGAGCCCGGCCGTCCGGCAGGAAATCGATGCCCCATGGCCGCTCCAGCCCGTCGGCAAAGCGGCTGACCGCCACCGGGCCGGCGCTGGTCTGGACGGTCTTGATCACCGGCCCGCCGCCCGATTGGGCCAGGGAAGGCGAGGCGGCAAGGGCGGCAAGAAGGGCGGCCGACAGGGTCAGGGTGCTGCGCATCACGATCCTCCGGTTGGCAGGTTGGACTTCCAGATGGGGGTGCGTGCCGAACGGCCAAGGTTGGTTCGCCAAAAGAATCTCCGGCCGGCCGCACTGATGACGGCCACACACTGTCATTCCTTTTTCGACGCTCGCGCCAGCCGGAACAGGTATTCGGCTGTCATGGGCTCCGTCCCGCTGATGGGATTCCCTTCGTCGTAAAGCGAGCCTGCGACCACTGGGGGAGGCGGCTTCCTGTCAGTCCAGCCGCAGGGGACCGGGCTGGGCGGTAAGATCATGCAGCAGCCCGCTGCCGGCGGAGGGGGCGAGAACAATCCTGTGCTTCCCGGTGCCGGAGCCAGGGAAGCCGACCGGTCACAAGAAAAAAGAGGGGCCGCGCCGGTGTGGCGCGGCCCCGTCCAGGGAAAATCCAGTCCGAAACCGTTCGGCTGGGAGGCCTGTCGGGAAAGTTGCCCGGATCAGAAGTCCATGTCGGCGCCGGGGGCCGGAACCGCCGGCTTCTTCTCCGGCAGCTGGGCGACCATCGCCTCGGTGGTGATCAGCAGGCCGGCGACGGAGGCCGCGTCCTGCAGGGCGGTGCGCACAACCTTGGCCGGGTCGATGATGCCGGCCTTCACCAGATCGCACCACTCGCCCTTGGCCGCGTCGTAACCGACGGTGTACTCCTTGCTGTCGTTCAGCTTGCCGACGATGATCGAGCCGTCGACCCCGGCATTGGTCGCGATCTGGCGCACCGGCGCGCTCAGCGCCCGGCGCACGATCTCCACGCCGACACGCTGGTCGTCGTTGGCCGGCTTGACGTTCTCCAGCACCGCGACCGCACGGGCCAGCGCCACGCCGCCGCCGGGCAGGATGCCTTCCTCCACCGCCGCGCGGGTGGCGTGCATGGCATCGTCGACGCGATCCTTGCGCTCCTTCACCTCGACCTCGGTGGCGCCGCCGACACGGATCACCGCGACGCCGCCGGCCAGCTTGGCCAGCCGCTCCTGCAGCTTCTCGCGGTCGTAGTCGGAGGTCGTCTCCTCGATCTGCTGGCGGATCTGGCCGCAGCGGGCCTTGATGTCGTCCTTCGATCCGACGCCGTTGACGATGGTGGTGTTGTCCTTGGTGATGACCACCTTGCCGGCGCGGCCCAGCATGTCGATGGTGACGCTGTCCAGCTTGATGCCGAGATCCTCGCTGACCACCTGGCCGCCGGTGAGGATGGCGATGTCCTCCAGCATGGCCTTGCGGCGGTCGCCGAAGCCGGGGGCCTTCACCGCCGCGACCTTAAGGCCGCCGCGCAGGCGGTTGACCACCAGGGTCGCCAGCGCCTCGCCCTCCACCTCCTCGGCGATGATCAGCAGCGGCTTGCCCGACTGCACGACCTTCTCGAGCACCGGGATGATCGCCTGGATGCCGGACAGCTTCTTGTCGTGGATCAGGATGTAGGGGTCGTCCAGCTCCACCTGCATCTTGTCGGCGTTGGTGACGAAATAGGGCGAGGTGTAGCCGCGGTCGAACTGCATGCCTTCGACGACATCCAGCTCGGTCTCCAGGCTCTTGGCTTCCTCGACCGTGATGACGCCCTCGTTGCCGACCTTCTCCATCGCGCGGGCCAGCATGTCGCCGATCTCGCGGTCGCCGTTGGCGGAGATGGTGCCGACCTGGGCGATCTCCTCGTTGGTGGTCACCTTCTTGGAGCGGGCCTTCAGCTCCGTCACCACGGCGTCGACCGCCATGTCGATGCCGCGCTTCAGATCCATCGGGTTGATGCCGGCGGCCACCGACTTCGCACCCTCCCGCACGATGGCCTGGGCCAGCACGGTGGCGGTGGTGGTGCCGTCGCCGGCCAGATCGGCGGTCTTCGACGCCACCTCGCGCAGCATCTGCGCGCCCATATTCTCGAACTTGTCGGCCAGCTCGATTTCCTTGGCGACCGAAACGCCGTCCTTGGTGATGCGCGGGGCGCCGAACGACTTCTCGATCACCACGTTGCGGCCCTTCGGGCCCAGCGTGACCTTCACGGCGTCGGCCAGGATGTCCACGCCGCGCAGCATCTTGTCGCGGGCGATGGAGCCGAACTTCACGTCCTTCGCAGCCATGGTCCTGTTCCTCCCCTGCTTAAGCGGCCTTCTTGGCGGGTTCGGCGGCAGCCTCGATCACGCCGAGGATGTCGCTCTCCTTCATGATCAGGAGATCCTCGCCGTCGATCTTCACCTCGGTGCCGGACCATTTGCCGAACAGCACGCGGTCGCCGGGCTTCACGTCGAGGGCCACCAGCTTGCCGGCCTCGTCCCGCGCGCCCGGACCGACGGCGATCACCTCGCCCTCCTGCGGCTTTTCCTTGGCGGTGTCGGGGATGATGATGCCGCCCTTCGTCTTGGTGTCGGATTCGACGCGGCGGACCAGAACGCGGTCGTGAAGCGGTTTGAACTTCATGGTGTGACACTCCTTTTTCTTAAGCGAATGTCGGTCTTTCTCAAGCGCGCCCGAATGGGCCGTGCTTTCGGTTCGGGAATTTACTCAGGCCGGCCTTGCAGTCAAGAGGAAATTTGAAGAAGAAAAATCGGCTTTATTTGGAGCAATCGGGCAACGCAGAGTGCCCGTGGCCGCCGTTGCAGACACGGGAAAAGATATGTTCTTGGGATTTTTTGCGGTCGGCCGCGCCGGAGTTCAGCCGTTATCTCGGGCGCTCGCACTCTCCGGTCCGGCCGGTTGGGGAATGCAAGGGTCTGGTCGCTGGCATCGCACACATCCTCCGCAGAGCAACATGCAGGACACGGTCTTCGAATATGCCAGGGTCCGGTAGCGTGAGGCACCCCGGCGCGGGCAAAATCTAATCGAGCTTCAGCGGGCGTCAAGATGGGCGGCGACGCATCGAAACCCACTCTTCCGCTTCATATTTAATCTGCATCAACGCGGCGTCCTCCCGGCTGCGCTATACTGGCCAGCGTGAAGCACAGCGCCGGCCGCGGGCCGTTTGCGAAGGTCACGCCAAACAGCTCCGGAACCGGCGGCCACCAGAATGGGAGGACGCCATGGTCATGATGAAAGCGGCGGTGTTCGTCGAACGGGGCCGCATCGTGCTGGACGACAAGCCGATCCCCGATGTCGGACCGCTCGACGCGCTGATCCGCATCACCACGACGACGATCTGCGGCACCGACATCCACATCCTGAAGGGCGAATACCCGGTCGCGCGCGGCCTGACCATCGGACATGAGCCGGTCGGCATCATCGAGAAGCTGGGCTCGGCCGTCAGCGGCTATCGCGAGGGGCAGCGGGTCATCGCCGGGGCGATCACCCCCAGCGGCCACAGCAACGCCTGCCTGTGCGGCTGTCATTCGCAGGACGGCGCCGGCACCAGGCATGGCTGGAAGCCGCTGGGCGGCTGGCGCTTCGGCAACAGCATCGACGGCTCCCAGGCCGAATATCTGCTGGTGCCCGACGCGATGGTCAACCTCGCTCCCGTCCCCGACGATCTGACGGACGAGGAGGTGCTGATGTGCCCCGACATCATGTCCACCGGCTTCGCCGGGGCCGAGCGAGGCAACATCCGCATCGGCGACACGGTGGCGGTGTTCGCCCAAGGGCCGATCGGGCTGTGCGCCACCGCCGGGGCCAAGCTGAAGGGCGCCACCACCATCATCGCCGTCGACGCCGTGCCGGAGCGGATGGAGATGGCGCGGTGCATGGGCGCCGATCATGTGGTCGATTTCCGCAGCGTCGATCCGGTGGAGGAGATCATGCGGCTGACCGATGGCCGCGGCGTCGATGTCGCCATCGAGGCGCTGGGAACCCAGGCGACCTTCGAGGCGGCGCTGCGCGTCCTGCGGCCGGGCGGCACGCTGTCCAGCCTCGGCGTCTATTCGGGCGACCTGCGCATTCCGCTGGGACCCTTCGCGGCCGGGTTGGGCGACCACACCATCGTCACCTCGCTCTGCCCCGGCGGCAAGGAGCGGATGCGCCGGCTGATGGCCGTCGTCGCTTCCCGCCGGGTGGATCTGAAGCCGCTGGTCACCCACCGCTTCACGCTGGACCGGATCGAGGAGGCTTACGATCTGTTCGGCCACCAGCGCGACGGCGTGCTGAAGGTGGCAATCACGCCGTAGGCCGGGACCGTTGGGGGCCGGGCGCCGTCGCCCGGCCCTGGCCGATAGCCCCTTGGCCGCTCCCCGCCGGACGCCCATCTGCTGTGCCGGTTGCCAGCCTTGAGGAAGGGAAGAGACGATGAGGAGCCTGTCGGTCGGCCTGCTGGGATTCGGCCTTGCCGGGTCGGTGTTCCATGCGCCGCTGATTCTGAGCGAGCCGCGCCTGCAATTGAAGGCGGTCGCCAGTTCGCGTACCGACGACATCCGCCGCAGCGCACCGGGGGCGGAGACGACGACGGTCGAGGCGGTGATCGGCGACCCAAGCATCGACCTGGTGGTGATCGCCACCCCCAACACCAGCCATGCCCCCTTGGCGCGCGAGGTGCTGCTGGCCGGCAAGCATGTGGTGATCGACAAGCCGATGGCGACCACCGCGGCCGAGGCCGACGAACTGATCGCGCTGGCCGAGCGGCAGGGGCGGCTGCTGACCGTCTTCCAGAACCGCCGCTGGGACAACGATTTCCTGACGCTGCGCGCCTGCCTGGAGAAGGGCGAGGTCGGCCGGCCCTATCACTACGAGGCGCATTTCGACCGCTTCCGGCCGCAGATCAAGCAGGGCTGGCGGGAGCAGACGCTGGCCGGATCGGGCGTGCTGTTCGATCTGGGTGCGCATCTGATCGATCAGGCGCTGACCCTGTTCGGCATGCCCGACCGCATCCTCGCCGATGTCGGCGCCCAGCGGCCGGACGCGCAGGTCGACGACTGGTTCCACATCGTGTTGGGCTATGGCCCGATGCGGGCGATCCTTCATTGCGGGACGGTGGTCTGCCGGCCGGGGCCGCGTTTCCAGCTGCATGGCGACCGCGGCAGCTTCCTGAAGCACGGCATGGACGGGCAGGAGGCGGCGCTGCGCGCCGGTCGCATGCCGACCGAAGCGGATTGGGGCCTGGACGATCCGAAGAATCACGCCCTGCTGGTCAAGGCCGACGGAACGGAGCGGCGGGTGGAGCCCCTGCGCGGCGACTATCCCGCCTTCTACCGCGGGGTGGCGGCGGCGATCCTCGACGGCGGACCGCCGCCGGTGACGGCGGAGCAGGCGCGCGACGTGCTGACGGTGCTGGAGGCGGTGCGCAAGGCGGCGGGGCTGCCAGCCTGAGATGTCTATTCCCGCCAGGGCACCACGCCGGGCGGCAGGCGGCGGCCCAGCGCCCCGGCGGCGAGCATGGCGGCCAGCACGACCAGAATGGCGATGACGCCCAGGGCGGCGCCCAGCGTCGGGCTGCCGCCTTCCTCCAGCGCATAGACGACGACGCCCAGCGTCTCCCGCCCCTGCGACCACAGCAGGATGGAAACGGTCAGCTCGTTGAAGGCGGTCAGGAAGACCAGCAGCCCGCCGGCCGCCGCCGCCGGCGCGACCAGCGGCGCCACCACCGTCAGCAGGCGGCGCAGCGGCCCGGCGCCGAGCGCACGGGCGGCCTCCTCCACCGTCGGGTCGAGCGCGGCGCAGGCCGCCTGCACCGGTCGCAGGGCCAGCGGCACGAAGCGGACCAGATAGGCCGCCAGGATGATCCACAGCGTGCCGTACAGGCTGAAGCCCAGCCCCGGCAGCGGCTTGAGGAACAGCAGGATACAGCCGATGCCCAGCACCACCCCCGGCACGGCATGCGGCAATTCCACCAGCACGCCGACCGCGCGGGCGATCCGCCCGGCACCGCCGCCCCGCGCCATGGTGTGGGCCAGCGGGATCGCCAACAGGGCGAGCAGCAAGGCGGCCGATCCCGACAGCAGCACCGAATTGGCGAAGGCGCGCCCGACCTGATCGAGCGCCAGCACCTCGCGGTAATGGGACAGCGTCAGCGTGTCGAGACCGATGGGCAGGCCGTAGACCCGGACGAGGCTGGTCGCCAGCAACGCCGCCAGCGGCGCCGCGACCAGCAGCAGAAGAACGCCCCAGGCCATCGTCTCGACCGCTGCGCGGGCTGTGCCGAGCGGCAGCGGCGCCAGCGGGCGGGCGCCGCCGGGCAGGCGGGTGGCGATGCGCGATTGCAGGATGGTCTGGGCGGCGATGCCCAGACAGGCGATGAGGCCGATCAGGGCAGCCAGCACCGCCACCTCGGGCAGGGCGGACGGGCCGAAGCCGGCAAGCCGCCGATAGATCAGCGTCGGCAGCATCGGGATGCCGGCCGGCACGCCCAGCAGCGCCGGAACCCCGAAATTCCCCAGCGCCGCGACGAAGGCCATGGCGAGCCCGGCGATTAGCCCCGGCAGGCAGAGCGGCAGCACCACGCCGCGCACCGCGCGCCATGGACCGGCCCCGGAGGCCCGCGCCGCCTCCAGCACGTCGCCGGGGATGGCACGGAGCGCCGCGCGCAGGGCGAGGAAGACCAGCGGGGCATGTTCGATCCCCATCACCAGCACCATGCCCATCGCCGACTGCACCGGGTTCGGCGTGCCGACCGGCGGGGCGAGACCCAGCGGTTTCAGGATCGGACTGCCGGAGCCGGCGAGATGGGTCCAGGCCATCGCCACGATCTGCGGCGGGATCATCAGCGGCAGGATCAGGGCGAAGGTCATCGCCGTGCGGGCGCGCAGGTCGGTCAACCCGATCAGCAGGGCGAAGGGTCCGCCGATCAGCGCCGCCGCCAGAGTGGCTCCCGCGGCGATGGCGATGCTGTTGCCGGTGGCCCGCCAAGTGGCCGGGGAGTCCAGCACGCGCGCGATCACCGCCGGATCGCCGGCCTCCCACAGCAGGCGCAGGACCGGCAGGAGCACGAGCAGCCCGACCAGCAGCGGCCAGCCGGGGAGGGAGGACAGGGTGCTTTCCCCCGCCCTTCGACCTACCGGGACGATCTCCCTCTCCCCCCCGGGGAGAGGGTCGGGGTGAGGGGGACGCATGGCGTGGATTTTCACCGGAGGGCCGGGGTGCGCGATTCTTGAGGATCCCTGCAACGCGCCCCCCTCACCCTAACCCTCTCCCCGGGGGGGAGGGGATACTTCCTGCTTTGCACAAGCACCCTCACCCGCCGAACAGGTCGGCGAAGGCGCGCTTGTTCGCCTCGTCCTCGGCCAGGGCCTTGGCCGGGTCATAGGGCAGCAGGGTGATGGTCGCCGGATCGGGGAAGCCCGGCGGCGGGTTCACGCCCGGCAGCGCCGGCAGGAAGCCCTGGCGGGAGGCAAGGTCCTGACCGTCGCGGCTCAGCAGGAAGTCGATGAAGGCCTTGGCTGCAGTGGGGTTCTTGGCGGTGCTGAGGATCGCCACCGGCTCGCTGACCGCGCTGACGCCCTCCTTGGGGAAGACGAAGGCGACGGGGGCGCCCTTCAGCTGTTCGCGGATCGGCAGGTAATCGACGACCATGCCGTAGAGCTTCGCCCCGCCGGCCACATCCTTCAGGATGCCGCCGTTGCCCTTCGCCGCGGTGACGGCGTTGCGCTGCAGCGCCTCGTAATAGGCCATGCCCAGCGACGGCTGCGCCTTGATCGACGCCATGTGGATGGCGGCGGCGCCGGAATAGAGCGGGCTCGGCATCACCGTGGTGCCCTTGGCCTCCGGCTTCAGCAGGTCCTGCCAGGAGGTCGGCTTCATCGGGGCGGCGGTGTTGTAGACGATGCCGGTGGTGATCAGCTTGGTGCCGAACCAGTAGCCCTGCGCATCGTGCGTGCCGGGGCGGTAGCCGGAAACGGGGGCGCCGGCATAGGGCTGCAGCCGCTTGTCCGCCTTCAGCGATTCCATCGTCACCGCGTCGGCGATCAGCAGCAGGTCGGGCTGCGGCGCACCGGCGGCGAACTCGGCGCGCAGCTTGTTCATCAGCTCGGTGGTGCCGTTGCGGACCCACTCCACCTCGACGCCGGGGTTCTTCGCCTTGAAGGCCTCCACCGTCTGGCGGGCGTCCGGCTCCAGCTGCGAGGTGTAGAGCACCAGCTTGCCGGTGGCGCCGTCCGCCAATGCGGTGTGGCCGAGGGCAAGCGTCAGGACCGTGGCGAGGGTGGCGAGAAGCGCCTTCATCTCTGTCGTCTCCGTGGGAGCAGCGGGGAGAGCTGTGTCTTACGCCATGCCCGTGACAGGCGCGTGACAGCCAAGCCGAAAGCCCGAGTCAGTCGATCAGCTTTCCGTCCTTGAAGAAGGGGTAGGGGCCGTCATACTCGCCGATCACCGCGGTGTGGCTGACCACGCCGGTGTCGGCGCGCCACATGTGGATCTGGTAGCCCGGCGGCTCCATCACGAAGGCGGATGGCGCATCGTCGCGCAGATCGAGCGCCACCTGATGCGCGGTGGAGGGCGCGGTCGAGGCGATGGTGCCGGCCCAGCGCACCTGGATCGGCCGGTGAAGATGGCCGCACAGCACCCGTTCCACTTGGCGATGACGGCGCACCACCGCGGCCATGGCGTCGGCGCCGCTCAGGCCGAGCCGGTCCATATGGCCGATGCCGGTGGCGAAGGGCGGATGGTGCTGGAAGACGATTGTCGGCCGGTCGGGCTGCTCGGACAGGCGGGCATCCAGCCAGGACAGGCGCTCCGCACAGACCTCTCCGGCGCCGGAGCCGGGCAGAACGGTGTCCATGGCGATCAGGCGGACCGGCCAGTCCTCCACCGTGTAGTGGAAGAAGGGGCTGTCGCCGACGCGCGCCGCCAGATCGGGAAAGGCGCGGGCAAGGCCGGCGCGTTCGTCATGGTTGCCCGGCACGGCGAAGAGCGGAATGTCGAGCGGACGCAGCAGGCCGAGCAGCCGCTCATACTCCTCCGCATGGCCGGCATCGACGAGGTCGCCGGTGGCGAGGATCACGTCGGGGCGGGGGTTGAGCGCCAGGACAGCGGCGACGGCACGCTCCAGGAAGGGGGCGGTGTCCACGCGCCGGTAGGCGAGGCGGCCGGGCGGCTTGATGTGGGTGTCGGTGATCTGGACGATGATCATGGGTGGGCCTTGGGCTTAAGTGTTTGATTTGGAGGCGGATGCCCCCTCCCTAACCCTCCCCCTCTTCGAGGGAGAGGGGACTGCCGCCGCTTCGCATTAGGCACCCTCTCCCGCAAAGCGGGGGAGGGTTGGGGTGGGGGCAAGTCGCTGCAAAGGCCGAACTCACGGCACCGCCAGCACCCTCGCCGGATCGACGCGCAGCCAAACCCGGTCGCCGCGACCCAGCTCGCTCCGCCCGAGGGTGTCCACCGTCAGCGCCGGCCCGTCCGTGGGCTCCACCACCAGACGGGTGCGGTCGCCCAGGAACACCGCGGCGGCGACGCTTCCGCCCAGATGCCCGTCGGCCTCCGATGCGAGCGCCAGATCCTCCGGCCGCACCAGCAACTCCACGGCACCGTCCGGCCCCGACCAGGGCAGCGTCGCCGCTCCAATCGACAGCATCCCGCCTTGCACCGTGCCGCCCAGCCGGTTCATCGTGCCGATGAAGTCGGCGACGAAGCCGTCGGCCGGCTGATAGTAAATCTCGCGCGGGGTGCCGATCTGCGCCACACGCCCCTTCGCCATCACCACGATGCGGTCGCCCAGCGCCATCGCCTCGCCCTGGTCGTGGGTGACATAGACGGCGGTGATGCCCAGACTGCGCAGCAACCGGTCGATCTCCAGCCGCAGGCTGTCGCGCAGCTTGGCATCCAGCGCCGTCAACGGTTCGTCCAGCAGCAGCACGCGCGGCCGCACCACCAGGGCGCGGGCCAGCGCCACCCGCTGCCGCTGTCCGCCGGACAGCTGGTCGATCCGCCGCCCGGCGAATTCGCCGAGATGCATCAGGTCCAGCATCTCCTCGACCCGGCGGGCGCGCTCGGGCCGGGGCAGCTTGCGCACCTTCAGACCATAGGCGACGTTCTCCGCCACCGTCATGTTGGGGAACAGGGCGTAGCTCTGGAACACCATGCCGACATTGCGCCGCTCGATGGGAAGCGCGGTGACGTCCTCCTCGCCGAACAGCACGCGGCCGCCGGGATCGGGGCTCTCCAGCCCGGCGATGATGCGCAGCGTGGTGGTCTTGCCGCAGCCGGAAGGGCCCAGGAAGACGATGGTCTCGCCGCCGCGGATGGTGAGGTCCAGCGGCTCCAGCGCGCGGGCGCTGCCGGCGAAGGTCTTGCCGCAGCGCTCCAGGCGGATCGGCACGGCGTCGAGATGGAAGCTGTCGGACATCTGGAAGTGGCCTCAAACGGACGGACGGCCGCGCTTGGACAGACCCTGCAGCAGGATCAGGCTCGGCACGATCATCAGGAAGAAGACGAGGGTGTAGGCGCTGCCGATCTCGATCCGCAGCGAGGCATAGCTGTCGGCCAGCCCGACCGGCAACGTCTTGGTCAGCGGCGTATGCAGCAGCCAGGTCAGGTTGAACTCGCCCACCGACAAGGTCAGCACCATCAGCGATCCGGCCAGGATGCCGGAGCGGCAGTTGGGCAGCACCACCGTGGCGAAGCGGCGCAGGAAGCCGGCGCCCAGGCTGGCGGCCCCCTCCTCCAGCGTCGTCAGGTCGATGGAGCCCATCACCGCCAGCACGGCGCGGACCATGAAGGGCAGGGTGAACAGCACATGGCCGATCAGGATGAACAGCCAGCTGCTGCGCAAATCGCCCACGCCGCCATAGGTGACGATCAGCGCCAAAGCGGTGGCGAGGCCGGGAATGGCGACCGGCATCATCAGCAGTTCCTCCACCAGCCGGGCGATCCGGCCGGGGCGGCGCGCCAGCACATAGGCTGCCGGCACTCCCAGCACCAGCGTGCAGGCGAGGCAGGCAAAGGCGATCTGCAAGGACAGCAGGATGGTGCCGGAATAGACCTGCAACACTTCCTGTACCCAGCGCAGGGTGAGGCCGCTTTTCAGGCCGATGAAATAGTTGGCGGTCAGCCCGGCCAGCATCGACATCACCATCGGCACGGTCAGCAGGGCGCAGACCAGCAGGGTGAAGCCCAATTGCAGCCAGAACCCCCAGCCCCGGCGATTCGACAGAGTCTGCATTGCCGTTACCCCGCCGCCGCAACCGATGTGCCGGCGACGCTGCGCGCCACCGCGAGCGCTGCCCAGGTGATGAGGCCGAGCAGGACGCTGAGCGCCGCCGCCGCGGCGATGTTCGCCTGGAGCGTGAATTCGGTATAGATCGTCATCGGCAGCACGTTGATCCGGGTGGCAAGCGTGAAGGCGGTGCCGAACGCGCCCATCGAGGTCGCGAAGCACAGGGCACCGGCGGAGATCAGCGCCGGCTTCAGCGCCGGCAGGATGACGTCGGCCACCACGCGCCAGGGGGATGCCCCCAGCGACCGCGCCGCCTCCTCCAGCCGCGGGTCCAGCTTCTCCGCCGCCGCCATCACCGTCAGGATGACGCGCGGGATCGAGAAATAGACGTAGCCCAGGAACAGCCCGGCCATGGAATAGGCGAAGACCAGCTTGCCCCCGGTCAGCGCCTGGGTGATCGTGCCGATCAGCCCCTGCCGTCCGGCCAGCATGATGACCATGAAGCCGATCACGACGCCGGGAAAGGCCAGCGGAAAGGTCAGCAGAGCCACCAGCAGGGCATGTCCGGGGAAGTGATGGCGCACCAGGAACAGCCCGGCGACGGTCGACACCGCCAGCGTCACCAGCGTCACCCCGGCCGACAGAGCCAGCGTGGACAGCAGGCTGTCGAGATGGCCGGGATCGACCAGCGTGGTCACATAGGCCGACCATCCCTCCGCCCCGCCGGCGCCGATCAGGATCAGGCGAACCAGCGGCAGCAGGAAGAAGGCCGCGAACACCGCCGCCGCCGGCGCCAGCAGGGCCGCCAGCCGCAGCGGTTCGCCCGTCCACCTCCCACCGGCCGGCGAACCTGTCGCCGGCCGGTGGGGGAGGGGAGCGTCCTGCACGCAGGCGCTCACTTCACCTCCGCCTGATAGCGGTCCATGAAGCCCTTCTGCGCTTCGGCCATGCGGACCATGTCCACCGGCTTGGCGCGGGCATAGTCGGCGGCCGGCAGGAACTTGGCCGCGGTCTCCGGCGACATCGCCTCGGCCCGGACCGGGCGCATGAAGGCGTTGGCCCACAGGGTCTGGCCCTTGTCCGACAGTACATAGTCCAGAACCTTCTTGCCGTTCTCCGGGTTCGGCCCGTTCTTGACCAGCGCCATTACATAGGGGACCGACACGGTGCCTTCCTTCGGGATGACGAAGGCGACCGGGGCCTTGTCGGTATACTTGGCACGGTAGGCGTTGAAGTCGTAATCGATCAGGATCGGAATCTCACCCGACAGAACGCGGGCGTAGGAGGTCTGCTTCGGTACGATGGGCTGGTTCTTCTGCAAATCCTTGAACCAGCCGACCGCCTTGTCGAAGCTGCCGTAATCGCCGCCCAGCGCCAGATTGACCGCCACCGCGCCGACATAGCCGACGGCGGCGCTGGTCGGGTCGAGATAGCCGACCATGCCCGAATAGTCGGACTTCAGCAGGTCGGCCCAGCTCTGCGGCACCGGCTTGCCGCCCAGCGCCTCGGTGTTGACGAAGAAGCCCAGCGTGCCGCTGTGGATGGCGAACCAGTTGCCGTCGGCGTCCTTCATCCCGTCGGGGATCCCGGCCCAGCCCGCCGGCTTGTAGGGGGCGACGACGCCCGCCGCCTTGGCCTGGATGCCGACCGGCCCGCCGAGATAGACGACGTCGGCCACCGGCTTGTCCTTCTCGGCCAGCATGGCGGCGAGCGACTGGCCGGAATTCTTGTTGTCGAACGGCACGGTGATGCCGAGATCGGCCTTGATCGCCTTCAGCTGCGATGCCCAATCGGCCCATTCCGGCGGGCAGTTGTAGCAGATGGCGGTCGGTTCCGCTGCCGTGGCGGGGGCGACCGTGGCGGAGAGGGCGGCAACCAGCGACACAGCGCCAAGGGCGGCGCTCAGAAACAACGAGCGGGGCAGGAACGGCTTCAACATGATCGGGCTATCTCCGTTCGGGAAGCGTTTGGATCGGTTCGGAAGGCGCCGGGCCGAGCGATTCGCCCGGACGCAAGGTAAAGGGCAGCATCACGGCGCGACCCTGCAGGTCGCCGGAAAAGCCGGTGCGCAGGCATTCGAAGGCGGTGGCGCCCATGGCGCGGGCCGGCTGGACCAGGGTGGCGAGGCTGGGCGACATCAGCCGGCCGACCTCGATCCCGTCGAATCCGCAGACCGATACATCGTCGGGCACCGACAGGCCGAGGTCGCGCAGCGCCCGGATGGTTGCGAGCGCCAGCATGTCGTTGGAGGCGAAGAGGGCGGTCGGGCGCTCCGGCCCTTCCAGATGGGGGGCCAGCCGGTGGGCCAGCCGCAGATCGTTGAAATCGACCTCCACCACCGGACCCGGCGGCAGGCCGGCGTCGGCCAGGGCCGCCTGCCAGCCGGCATGGCGCCGGCGCGAGCGGTCGGACTGGCGGAAGCGCCCGGCGATCATACCGATGCGCCGGTGGCCGAGCACCGCCATCCGCTCCACCACCGCGCGGGAGGCCGCGACATTGTCGACCGACACATGGGCGCGGAATGGGCGTTCAGGCTGGTTATAGGCCAGGACGTAGGGCAGCCGCACCTCGTCCAGTGTGTCGAGCGAGCCGCTGCGGTCGGCGTCGGCGACGGTCAGCACCAGCCCTTCCACCCGGTTGGACAGCAGCCCTTCGATGGCGCGGGATTCCTTGCCCGGATCGTAATCGGTGGAGGCGATCAGGACGCTGTAGCCTGCCTCCGCCGCCGCCTCCTGGATGCCGGCGACGCTCTCGGCGAAGACCGGATTGGTCAGCGACGGCACCAGCACGCCGACGGTGCGGGTTCGCGCCGCCTTCAGGCTGCGCCCGATGGTGCTGGGGCGGAAGGACAGGTCGGAGGCGGCGACCCGGACCTTTTCCATGGTTTCCGGCGTCGCATTGCCGCTGCCGTTGAGAACGCGCGACACGGTAGCGATGGACACCCCGGCGCGTGCCGCCACATCGCGGATCGTCGCCACGCGCTCCACCGCGCGGGCAGTGCCCCGCGGCGTCTGTCCATCCGTGAACCGCATCCCGTCCCGCACCATCGAATACCCGTCCTTCCATCACCGGCCGATCCGGTGCGGGGCAGAGTGACGGCGGCGTGTTGCAATCGCGTGACGTCAGGAAAACGGTTTCATGAAGAATGGAAACGTTTCCATGGGGCGGAATTGGAGCGTTGCGGTATCGTCGAAAAAGGCTGAATTTAGTGTTTGCGTCGCCGCAGGGCTTGGACTATGTTCCACCTCCACCAGCGATGGACCCGTAGCTCAGCTGGATAGAGCGCTGCCCTCCGAAGGCAGAGGTCATGAGTTCGAATCTCGTCGGGTCCGCCATAGATTTGCGATTTGCGCTAGAGCGTTGATTTCAAAGTTGAATCCGCTCTAGCGCGTATCTCCCCCCACTTGGTTTTATCGCATTTTTTCGCTTCTGCCGGTGGACGGTAGCGGACATTGTCCGGTCGTCAACTCGCGCTCCACGATTTGCTGGCCGACGTGATGTGGCAATCGGCGATGCGCCACGAATTGTCCAATCCCAGCCGACTCGGGCGCAACAGACACGTATGGGATGGTATTCCATCCATCGGTTATTGCCACACGAAGCCGAGGCAGGGGGCGGGGGCGGAAATTCCGGACAAGTCGGCAGTGCCGACGACTTACCGCGCCCTGGCGATCGACCCGGTGAGGGCGTTGTTCATCCGTGCCGCGCCGGAGCCCCTCGCGGTTTGCCGATGTTCCGATAATGCGCGCCACCGAAACGGCGCCAGGTCAGCAACGCAAAGAGGCCTCCCGTCGCTAGAGCGGTCAGGTCGATACCCGCCACCCCCCACAGCCCGCGGGCCAGTGTCACACCGAGATGGGCTTGACTGGTAAGGGCGTTCATCAGCGGAAGAGCAGTCCACAGCAGCGCCGCCACGGCCAGTTGCTCACCCCAGGCTCGGTTAACGCCGTGCAGCGCCGGGTGCAGAGCCGCCAACAGCCAAGCGGCGAAGAAGGCGAGAACCTCCAGCGTCTCGCGGCTGGCCAGCCTGGCGGGCAGCAGGCGGTTGGCCCAGAAATAGACAGCTATCGCGATGGGCAGTCCGACCATGACCGCGAGATTGGCGCCATCAGCCAGACGCAGGCCGAAGGACGCCGCTCCCTCGCGCTTGCGCCGCTTGATGATCCAATAGACCTGTCCGGTGCCGATCATCGCGGTCCCCGCCAGCCCGCACAGAATCATCGCCAGCCGCAGCGGCGTGTCGGCGAAGCGCATCATGTGCAGGCCGTAGGCGCCGGCCCGCGTCGCCGCGGCACCGCCCGTTCCATTCCATACCTTCAGCACAGCGCCGGTCGTGCCGTCGAACAGGATGGCTTCCGGGGTGATCGCCACCCGGTCGGAATCGGTGCGCTTGATGAGGATGGTGGCGGCGGCATCGCCGGGGTTGTCGACGACCACCCGTCCCGGCCGCCCGCCGTCCCAGCGCCGGATCGCCTCCGCCAGCAGCGGCTCGATGTCGGTGAGGGGCGCCTCCCGGTTTGAGGCGGGCGGCGGCACCGGTTCGGCATAGACCGCGGTGTTGAAGTCGGCCGGCCGGTCGCCGAACGCAGCCTGCAATCCCCAGGGCAGGTAGAGCAGCATCAGCGGCACCAGCCCAGTCACCGTGATCAACGCGTGATAGGGCAGAACCAGGATGCCGAGCGCGTTGTGGACGTCCATCCATAGCCTTGTGCGCGACCGGCCGGGGCGGAAGGTGAAGAAATCCCAGAAGACCCGGCGGTGGATGACGAAGCCGGTGATCAGCGCCACCAGCAGCGCCACCCCGGCGATGCCGACCAGATAGCGCCCGGCCGGGCCGGGAATCCGCAGGTCGAAGTGGAAGTAGTAGAGGAAATCGCCGCCGAAGGTCGCCCGCGCCTGCACCGGCCGTCCGTCCGCCGGCTCCAGCGCCAGCCGGCGGAAGCCGGGCTGCACCCCCGGCCGGTTGTAGACATAGACCTGGGTCGCGGTCTCCCGCTCGTCGGGCAGCATGATCAGCCAGCGGCGCGCCTGCGGCGCTTCGCGCGACAGGGTGGCGATGGCGGTGGCTGCAGCATTGGGGCTGTCCGTGGCCTCGACCCGTTCGGGCTGCATCCAGCGGGTGATCTCGTGGCGGGCATAGGCGGTGGTTCCGGTCAGGAAGACGCAGAACAGCAGCCAGCCGACCACCAGCCCGCCCCAATTGTGCAGCCACGTCATCGACAGGCGGAAGCTGCCGTTCACGACCCGATCCCCGTCATGCTTGTCAACAGTGAGACCGCCGCCCAGGCCGCGGCCGTCAGGCCGGCGGTCCAGGCCAGGGCGCGCAGGGCGCTGGCGGCGGCGAACACCATCACCACGGTCAGGACGCAGGGCAGCAACCCTGCCATGGTGGCGGTGAGCACCGCCTCCGACCGGTCCTGCACGGCCGGCAGCGCCAGGGCCAGCGCCGCCGCCGTCCCCGCCGCGAGGGCGTATCCGCCGACGACGGCGGTCACGGTCCGCAGCGCGATCTCGGCCTTCCGTTTCACCAGGAATACTTCAGCGAGCCGATGACGGTGCGGCGCAGGCCGTAATAGCAGTTGGTCGCCCGCGAGCAGGCCGAGACGAACTCCTTGTCGAACAGGTTGCTGGCGTTGACCGCCGCCTGCATGCCTTGAAGCTGCGGATGCAGATGGGACAGGTCGTAGCGCAGGGCGGCGTCCACCAGCGTGTGGGACGGCACCTTGAAGCTGTTGGCCGGATCGCCATAAGTGAAGCCGACATAGCGAACGCCGATGCCGCCGCCCAGGCCGGCCAGCGGGCCGTCCTGCACCGTGTAGTCACCCCAGGCCGATGCCGAATGGGTTGGCACGGCGACCGGCCGCTTGCCGCGGTTGACGTCGTTGCTCTTGGTCACCTCGGCGTCGAGCCAGGTGTAGCTGGCGACCGCGTTCAGCCCCTCGGCCAGGCTGATGCGCGCCTCCGCCTCGATGCCGCGCGACCGGAGCTCGCCGGTCTGGACGTTGAAGTTGGTGTGCTGGGGATCGGCGGTGGTGACGTTCTGCTGGGTGATGTGGAAGGCCGACACGGTGAGCAGGCTGTTCGAGCCGGGAGGCTGGTACTTCACCCCGGCCTCATACTGCTGGCCGGTGGTCGGTTCGAAGGGCCTGCCGAAGAAATCGCTGCCGGCGGTCGGCTCGAAGGACTCCGAGTAGCTGGCATAGGGGGCGAGACCGTTGTCGAACAGGTAGAGCGCGCCGACCCGGCCTGTGAAGGCATCGGACTGCTGGGCCGAGGTGCCCTGGTTCAGCCGGTTGCGCTGCCGGGTCTCGGCCCAATCCTGCCGCCCGCCCATCAGCAGAACCAGCCCGCCCCATTTGATCTGGTCCTGGGCGTAGACGCCGGTCTGGGTGATGCGGGTGGCGATGCTCTGGTAGATCGGCGGATCGGCGATCGACAGGCCATAGACGGGGTTGAAGATGTTGAGGGTCGGCGCGGTGGCCAGCCCGCGCACCGTGTCGCTCTTCAGACGCTGGTGGTCGACGCCTGCCAGCACGGTGTGGCGCAGCGGTCCGGTGTCGAAGGTCGCCTGGATTTGGTTGTCGATGGTCAGGTCGTCGGCGCGCTCGGTGAGCGAGAAGGCACTGCGCCGCATGGTGCGCAGGTCGGCCTGTAGGCCGGCGGCATAGAGACCCTTGTAGCTGAGGTCGTTGTGCAGGTAGCGCGCATTCTGCCGCACCGTCCAATGCTCGTCGAACCGGTGTTCGAACCGGTAGCCGATGCTCATGGTCTTGCGGTCCCATTCGTTGAAATTGGGATCGCCCATGAAGAAGCTGGTCGGCAGCTTGCCGTTGGGGTTGTAAAGCAGGGTGCCCTGGGCCGGCAGGAAGTTCAGCGGCGAGCCGTCGAAATTGTCGCGCTGGTAGAGGCCGATGAGCGTCAAGCTGGTGTCGTCGGTCGGCTTCCAGGTCACCGACGGGGCGGCGGCCAGCCGGCGGCGCTCGGTGAAGTCGGTCTGCGTCTCGGTGTCCAGCCCGACGCCTGCGAAGCGGTAGGACAGCCGGCCGTCGCCGGTGACGTCGCCGCCGACATCCAACGCGGCCTGCTTGCGACCGTTGCTGCCGGTCTGCAGCAGGATTTCGTGCTTGGCGTCGGGGGAGGGCTGCTTGGTCACCATGTTGACCAGACCGCCGGGGCTGGCCTGCCCGAACAGAACGGAGGCCGGCCCCTTCAGCACCTCGACCCGTTCGAACAGGTAGGGATCGATGCCGGAGGTCAGATAGCCGCTGCCCTTCAGCCGCAGCCCGTCGAGATACTCGTTGAAGGACACGCCGGTGGTGCCGTCGCCGCCGAAGCCGCGCACCGAGATGCCGTCACCGCCGAAGGAGGAGGATTCGCCGTTGCGCCCCGTGGTGACGCCCGACGTGTAGTTCAGGGCGTCCGCCAGATTCTGCGCCGCCTGGGCATCCATCTGGTCGCGGGTGACGACGGCAACCGATTGCGGCGTTTCCAGGATCGGCGTGTCGGTCTTGGTCGCGGTGGCGCTCTGGCGGGCGACATAGCCCACCACCGGGCCGGTCGCCCGCTCGCGCGTGCCCTGCACCGTCACCGGATCGAGCACCACCCCGCCGGTCTGCGGCCGCGTCAGCACTGCACGGCCCGGGCCGGTCATCCGGAAGGAGACGCCGGTGCCCGACAGCAGCCGGCGCAGCGCGTCGTCGGCGCTCATGGTGCCCGATACGCCGGGCGAGATCACGCCACGCGCCACTTCGGCCGGGAACCCGACCTCCCAGCCGCTGGCCGCGCTGAAGGCGTTGAGTGCGGTCACCAACCCTTGAGGGGCGATGTCGAACCGCTGCCCCGCCATTTGCGCGCCCGAGGTTTGTCCGTTGGCCTGGGCGACCTGCCCGCCGGACTTCGCCGACGCCGCCAGGGCACCGTCCCCCGCAGCAGCTCCCACGACGATCGTCGCCGAACACAGCAGCATCGCCCGCAGCAGGGCCGCCCCCCGGCGCCCCCGTTCACTCGTTTCCATGCTCCCCCAACCCATCCTGGCTTTTCCTCATGATCGCGTCGTCTCGAATGGCCGGAGAGGCGCCGCAATTTGCGACTGCGACGCATTCCGAATGCTATGCCGACCTGACGTTCGCGAACTGGGAAAAGCGGAAAAATATTTTTGGCGGGTTCTTGGAATCGCCACATGCACATGGACTGCGGCGGCAGAGGGCGGCAGAGGGCAGTGGCAGTGGAAAGGCCGCCCGGTCAGGAGCGCGGGCGCAGGATCAGAAGGGCGTCGGACACACGCAGCATCTCGGCCCGCACCAGTTCGGCCAGGGATGCCGCGGTCCTCACCGGATCGTCGAGCCGGTAATTACCGGTGATCCGCCGACTTGCCAGGCTGTCCGGAACAACGATCAGGCCCGGATGGTAGCGGTCCAGTTCGCCCAGCACCTCGCCCAGCGGGCGGTCCTCGAAGACCAGCCGCCCATCGACCCAGCCGAGTGCGGCGGCCAGATCGGCGGGGTGCCCGGCGCCGATGGCCGTCGCGGTGACCGCCACCTCCTCTCCGGCGCGCAGGCGCACGGCGGGGCTGCCGGGCCGTGCGACATCGACCGTGCCGTGGCGCACCGTCACCGTCACCCGGTCATCCAGATAGCGGACTGCGAAGGCGGTGCCGACCACGGTGACGACGGCCGGGCCGGCCGTGATCCGGAAGGGGCGGGTGGGATCGGGCGTCACCTCGAAGAATGCGGCGCCACGCAGCAACCGGGTGGACCGCTCGGTCTCATCGACATCAGCGGCGAGCGCCGTGCCGGTGTCCATCAGCACCCGCGAGCCATCGGCCAGCACCACGCGCTCCTGCATGCCGGTGGCGGTGCGGTGGTCGGCTTGCAGGCGCAAGGGCAGGTCGGCTGCCCATCCCAGCACGACCGCAAACAGCGCGACCGCCCCCCACGCCGCCGCCCGTTTCGCCAGTCGGCCCATCGTCCGGCGCCGCGCCGGCTGGCGGGACCGCGATCGATTGCCCGATCGGGACCGCCGGGGCTGCGGCACCGGGGCGGGCATGGCCGCGTCGGCCGGCGGTGCGGAAGCCGGGCCGGCACCGGGCATGACATCCGGCGGTGCGATCGACGCCAGCGCCTCGGTGAGGAGGGGAGAGGCCCACATGCCCTGCGTCAGATTCCAGGCATGGGCATTGCGGGGATCGGCGGCGCACCAGTCGGAGCAGGCTTGGCGACACACTTCGTCCGCGTCATCTGCCTGCAGGCGGATGAACCAGTCGAGCGCCTGCTCCAGCGGCAGGGAGGGATCTGTGTCGTCAGGCATGGAACCCGCGTGTGGTGCCGTCACGGTCTTTCACCTAATAAGACGTTCGGGCGAGGAGAAATCCGTAATCCTTCGCGGTCGAGCCGGGCGAACATCTCCAGGCAGGCCAGCAGGGCGGTCTTCAGATCCTTCTGCACCGTGCTGACCGATACGTCGAGCCGTTCGGCGATCTCCGCATGGGACAGCCCTTCCATCCGGTTCAGCAGCAGGATGCTGCGCTGCCGCTCGCTCAAGGCCGCCAGGGCGGTTTCCATGCGGGCCAGGCGCTGGCGGTCGCCGGCCTCGATTTCCGGAGAGGGCGAGGGAGCGGCGACCTCCGCCATTCCCTCGTCTGTGACGTCCTGCACCACCACCGCTGCGTGCCGGCGCTCCCGCCGCAGATGGTCGAAGGCCAAGTTGCGCGCGGTCTGGAACAGGAAGGGAATGGGATGCTCGACCGGCCGCTCGCGTTCCGCCGCCCTAACCTTGAGATAGGCCTCATGCGCCAGATCCTCCGCAGTGGCCGCGCTGCCGACCATGCGGACCAGCAGGCGCACGAGCGCTCCCCGGTGCCCCATGAAAACGGCATCCAGGGTCGGCTTGGCGGTGTCAACCATGCGCCACCGCACAGGGAAGCGGTGCATTCATGCGATGCTGTTCGGGCATGGCCTAGCCCCAATCCTCCACAAGCAGTGCGGCGTGGCCGCGCCATGACCGGTGCATGACGGCGTAACTGTAGTTAGATTGCGAATTATTCGCAACGACATGTATCAAGGGGAGATGCCCTGAGGATGTTCATCCAGATCATCCTCAATGTCAGCCGCAATGGCCGGGTCCGCGGCCCCGCGAGGACAGACTTGCACCGCACGCACTGACGCAGTCGCAGGCTGGACAGCTGCCCCTTCGCATTGATGTCCGTCCAGTCTTTAGCATCCTGGTGTTGCAGCCTGCAGAACCGCAGCCGCTCATGGTGATTAGGGTCCGGACTCATAACCGGTAGGCGACGGTTGCCACGAAGTGGACGGCGGCCATGAAGTCGGTGGCGGAGCGGTCGTAACGGGTGGCGATGCACCGGAAATCCTTGAGGCGTCCGAACATGCGCTCGATGACGTTACGGTTCCGGTGGAAGTAGGGAGAGAAGCAGTTTTTCCAGCGCTTGTTGGCGCGTGGCGGGATATTGGGCGTGTTCCCCCCTTTGCCGCCGCTTTCCGAACGATGGGCGCGGACCGCCGTGGAGTCGATCATCACCTGGGCAGGCGCGGCCCACCCGCCGCTGCAACGCATGGAGGAGGTCCTCCCACACGCCCTTGGCCGCCCAGCGGACGAAGCGGTTGGGATGACGGCACATCCTTCACGGTCAGCCAATGCTTGTAATTGTCGTCTCGTCCCGTGCCGCGCCCTTCCTTGTGGAAGAGGGCGATCCTGTCCTCGTCGAATGCGTAACGGCGGCGAGCCATGGCACCGCCGGGGTACGGCTGCCTCTTTCGATGGCGCGCCGAATCCCCAGACGGTGCAAGGTCATTCAGGATGACGCTTTGTTCTCAAGTATGATGGTTTATTCTTCAGTATGAGACTTTATTCTCCGCAAACAATACGATATTCAGCGCCTTTCGCTTTACTCGACGGTCACTGACTTTGCCAAGTTCCGCGGCTGATCGACGTCCGTCCCCTTCAGTACTGCCGTGTGATAGGCAAGAAGCTGCACCGGAATGGCATACAGCAGCGGCGCCACCAGCGGGTCGCAGGCCGGGAGCTCCACCGACCAGCGGACCTTGTCCTTCAGCTTGTCGATGCCCTTCCTGTCGGCCAGCAGCAGGACCTTGCCGGAGCGGGCGCAGACCTCCTGCACGTTCGACACCACCTTCTCGAACAGCGCGTCTGACGGCACCAGCACGATCACCGGCACATTGTCGTCGATCAGGGCGATGGGGCCGTGCTTCAGTTCGCCGGCAGCATAACCCTCGGCATGGATGTAGCTGATTTCCTTCAGCTTCAGCGCGCCTTCCAGGGCCAGCGGATACATGGCGCCGCGGCCGAGATACAGCACGTCGCGGGCTTCCGACACCTCCTGCGCCAGTTCCTTCAGCCGCTCGTCATGGGCCAGGACATCGGCGGCACGGGCCGGGACCTCGCGCAGGGCGTGGGCGATCTGCTGCATCCGCTCCTGGTCGATGGCGCCGCGGGCGCGGCCGACGGTGACGGCAAGGCAGGCCAGCGTGGTCAGCTGGGTGGTGAAGGCCTTGGTCGAGGCGACGCCGATCTCCGGCCCCGCCATGGTGTAGAGCACCGCGTCGGATTCCCGCGCGATGGTGCTTTCCGGCGCATTCACGATCGACAGGATTTTCTGGCCCTGACGCTTGCAGTAACGCAGCGCCTCCAGCGTATCCAGCGTCTCGCCCGACTGCGAGATGAACAGCGCGATGCCGCCCGGCGGCAGCGGCGCCTCGCGGTAACGGAACTCCGAGGCGATGTCGACTTCGACCGGGATGCGGGCCAGCGTCTCGAACCAGTATTTGGCGACGAAACCGGCGTAATAGGCGGTGCCGCAGGCGACGATGGTCAGCTTTGACGCGCCGGCCAGATCGAAGGGGAAGTCCGGCAGAGTGAAAGTGCCGGTTTCCGGGTTGATGTAGGCGTTCAGCGTGTCGCCGATGACCTGCGGCTGCTCGTAGATTTCCTTGAGCATGTAATGGCGGTAGCCGTCCTTGCCGATCAGGGCGCCGGACACCGCGGTGGTCTTCACCGGACGGTCGACCACCGCGTCGCTGGCGTCATGGACGATGGTGGCGGCGCGGCTGACCTCGACCCAGTCGCCATCCTCCAGATAACAGATGCGGTTGGTCAGCGGCGCCAGGGCGAACGCGTCGGAGGCCAGATACATCTCGCCGTCGCCATAGCCGACGGCCAGCGGCGTGCCGTGGCGGGCGCCGATCATCAGCTCATGCTCGCCGGCGAAGATCAGCACCAGGGCGAAGGCGCCGGTGAAGCGCTTGAAGGCGGCGGCCGACGCCTGGACCGGCGTCATGCCCTGCTGGTCCAGGTAATAGGTGACGAGGTGGACGATCACCTCGGTGTCGGTGGCGCTTTCGAAGACATAGCCGTGGCCGGTCAGCTCGTCCTTCAGCTCCTGGTAATTCTCGATGATGCCGTTGTGAACGACGGCGACGCGCTTGGTCGCGTGCGGATGGGCGTTGTTCTCGGTCGGGCCGCCATGGGTGGCCCAGCGGGTGTGGCCGATGCCGACCGTACCGGACAGCGGCTGGTCGCGCAGCTTCATGTCCAGGTTGCTCAGCTTGCCCTCTGCGCGGCGGCGCTCGATATGGCCGTTCACCAGGGTGGCGACGCCCGCGCTGTCATAGCCGCGGTATTCGAGCCGGCGCAGGCCTTCCACCAGCCGGGGGGACGCGTCGTGGATGCCGTTGATGCCGATGATGCCGCACATGGACCTGATGCTCCTGAAAAGATGCCGACCGGAGAGAAGACCCGAACCGACCTTAAGCCTTTTTCGCTTTCTCGTTTTGCTTCCGTTCGCGGAAACGCTGTGCCCAGCCGGCGTAAGCCTTCTGGCTGCCGCGGGCAACGACCAGGGCGTCGGCCTCCACCGCCATCGTCACCACGCTGCCGGCACCGACGATGGCGCCGTCGCCGATGACCACCGGGGCGACCAGCGCGCTGTTGGAGCCGATGAAGGCCCCGGCGCCGATCTCCGTCCGGCTCTTGGAGAAGCCGTCATAGTTGCAGGTGATGGTGCCGGCGCCGATGTTGGCCTTGGCCCCGACGCGGGCGTCGCCGATATAGGTCAGGTGGTTGGCCTTGGCGCCGGCCTCGATCACCGCGTTCTTCACCTCGACGAAATTGCCGATGTGGACGTCCGGGCCGATCTCCGCACCCGGACGCAGCCGGGCGTAGGGGCCGATGACGGCGCCGCTGTCGATGCGCACGCCCTCCAGATGGCAGTAGGGCTTGATCTCCACCCGGTCGCCCACCGTCACCCCGGCGCCGAAGAAGCAGCCGGGACCGACCACCACATCGCGGCCGAGCCTGGTGTCGACGCTGAGGAAGGTGCTGTCGGGGTCGATCAGGGTGGCGCCGTTGTCCATCGCGGCCTTGCGCAGGCGGCGCTGCAGCAGCTTTTCCACCTCCGCCAGTTCGGCGCGGGAATTGACGCCGACCACCTCGGCCGGGGCGGCCTCCACCACGGCGCAGGCCATGCCGGCGCGCCGCGCGATCTGGACGACGTCGGTCAGGTAGTATTCGGACTTGGCGTTGTCGTTGCCGACGCTGCCGATCAGGTCGAACATGCGCGCACCGTCGAACGCCATCAGGCCGGCGTTGCACAGGGTGACGGCGCGCTCCTGCTCGCTGGCGTCGAGATATTCGACGATCTTCTCCAGCCCGCCGCGGGCGTTCAGGATCAGGCGGCCATAGGCGCCGGGATCGTCGGGGCGCATGCCCAGCACCACCACCGCCGGGTCGGCCGCCTGCCGGCGCGCCTGCACCAGCGCACGCAGCGTATCGGGCGTGACCAGCGGCGTGTCGCCATACAGGACGATCACGTCGCCGGTGAACCCCTCCAGCAGGCCGAAGGCTGCACGCACGGCGTCGGCGGTGCCGCGCTGCTCGTGCTGGACGGCGGTGGGGTAGGGGGCGACGGCGGCGGCGACGCTGTCCATGCCGGGGCCGACCACGACCACGACATGATCGGGGTCGAGCGCCTTCACCGCGGCCAGCACATGTCCGACCATCGGCCGGCCGGCCACCCGGTGCAGAACCTTGGGCAGATCGGATTTCATGCGCGTGCCCTTGCCGGCGGCGAGGATCACGCAGGCGAGCGGACGTTGGGCCATGGTGGTGTTCCTGGTCGGACCTTGGGTGTGGACGGGACAGGGTGGAAGGAAATCGATCGATGAAAACGTCGTACTTGAGCGGCGAAAGGTTAAGACATCACTGATCCTGCGGGCGACGCATCTTCCGGAGTGCGCACTGCGCCATCGGCAATTCCGAGAGTGGTGTGCCACAGCGCGCGAAGGAAGCCCAAGTCAACTTTTGTTTCAATCTGCAATAAACGAATGTTTCCAACGGGTTACCTGCCCAATTTTCCTACGTTTTCCGTCGGTAATTTTCCAGCTTCGCGATGGCGGCGTTCGCCCTTTGTCTCTGGTCCGCCTGACGTGTGTAAATTTCGAGGTTTTTCAGCGACATATGCCCGGTGATGGCCGCGATCTCCAGAGCCGAACAGCCGGCCTCCGCCAGCAGCGAGGCAGAGGCTTTCCGCAGTCCATGGAACACGTAACCCTTCAGCTCCCGATGAGCTTTGATTGCCAGACGTACGGCATTGGAAAATCCTATTCTGTTCCAGGGCTGTTCGGAAGCGGGGTTAACCAGTATTGTCACGGAGGTAGCGTTTCTCTTCCACTCCGTCAACTCAACCTTTAGGTCCGCGTGGCACGGTACCCACAGCCGGGTACCGGTCTTTTTCTGGGTAACCTGGATCGCGGAGCCGTCATAGTCATCCCACCGCATCTTGATCAGGTCGGATGACCTCTGGCCGGTGTAGAGCGCCAGCACCACGGCGCGGCGCATAGGCTCCTTGAAGTGGGTGAGGGCGAAATCGACCGCCCGGTCCGGCCACCGCTCCCATTCGCCGAGTTGCAACCGCTCGACGCCGGCGGCCGGGTTCGCCAGCACATATTCCCGGTCGACTGCGAACTTCAGCAGGATCGACCACATGCTGACGATGCTGTTCGCCAGCCCCGGCCGGTCCGCGTAGCTGTCGCGCATGCCGAGGATGTGCCGCCGCCGGACATCACTGATCGGCACATGCAGCACCTCCTCGAACTTGCCGAGGACGCCCAGATAGTCCTTCTTCGTCGAGGAGGCGAGCTTGGTGTATTCGGGCGACCGCCGGTATTCCTCGACGATGGCGCCCACGGTTCTTGGTTCGTAACGGCGCTCTGGATAGCGGTATTCTCTCACTTCACCGCTTGCCAGGCGCCGCCTTACGATTTTCTCGCGCGGCATGACTTGCCCTTTCGAATGCCTGATCGGGATCGGCGAAACGCCGACCGCGGGGAGTGTATACCCGGTCGAATGTCTCTCTCAGGGTGCGGATCGCCTGTTCCAGATCGGCCACCCGGCGGCGGAGAAAGGCCAGTTCGCGTTCCTGGGCGTTCACCGGTCCGCCTCCCGCTTTTGCCGCTCCCTGCGGCCAGTCCGTTGAAAGGGCATGTCAGGAATCGTGACGAAGGATGCAGGCCGCGACCGCGTCGCGGTGCCTGCCATGGGTGACGTCCATCAGGGCCCAGGTGCCGGACCTGCTGGCGAGCTGGTCCGCGAGGCTGCTGAAATCGAGTGCCCCCAGCAGTGCCAGCAGGACCGCCCGCTCGCCGGAGGACAGGACGCCGAACAGCTGCTCTGCCCCCCGCCACACACCGCCGTCGGTCCGACTGTTGTGGGCGATCGCCGCCGCGGTGAGCATCGCCCAGCACGAGCAGCCGGCAATGAGGTCCGCCGGCAGTCCGAGGCGGCGGACCAGATCGCCGCCCGGTCCCGCGAGGAAATCCGACAGAGTCATGTTCATGGCAGTTCCTCCCGCGCCAGTTCGGCGCAGTCGCGGTGGTAGCGCGCGGCGGACAGCAGACGCTGACGACGGAAGGGGAGGCTGGTGTTCCCCGCCTCCCGCTCGGCCCGGCCGGCTTCCTCCAGATGCCACTGGACGAGATCGGCGACGATCACTGTCTCCTGCCCTGCGCCGGTCATTTCAGTTCTTCAGCGGGCTGACCACGAAGCCGCGCCCGTATGGCCGCCGCGCCTCGCCCAGGAACTCCAGCACCGCTGCCGGCGCTGTGTAGGTTTGCAGGAACAGCCGCACCATCGCCGTGAGCGGCAGATCGGTGGCGTGGAACCGCTCATGCACCGCGCTGATCAGAACGTCGCGGTTCGCGTAGCCCTCCAGCTCGGCAATGTGATCGAGCAACAGCCAGGACGTCACGTCCAGTCGCATGGACGTCCGGTGCGAGGTCCGGCGGTTGGCGATCACCACGTTGTAGGTGACCAGCGGCGTCGCGCCGTCCTTGGGCAGTGCCGGCGCCATGTGGCGCAGCGTGCGCTCCATCTTCCCGGACAGATCGCCGAAGCTTCGGTCCATCGGCACGTTCTGCGGCCCGTCCCTGCGTTGCAGCGGGGCTTTGATCGCTCCCTTCATCGGTCGCTCTCCACAACACCTGCATCCAAGGGTGCTGGCGTTCACGCCATACCCTGTATTAGGATGGTCGGTATACCGTGATTTCGTCAATGGCAAAAATCACGGTAAAGCGATCATTCTGGAGCCTCGCCTGTGTGCCGCTCGGCGGGGTTCACCTACGCCGCCGGTCGCAATCGCGCAACCTTCGGAAATGGTTCGAGAAAGGATGCACCTTTTTCTTTTGCTTGGCCTGGGTGGTGCCATAGGATGCCGCGGCCTCGCGCCTTCCCATCCAGGTAGGCGGAGGCAGGGAGACGCCATCTCCCCACCCACGCGGCTGCCAACCGCATCGATGAGCCGTGCTGAGCCAGGGCGCACACCCGTGCCCAGCCGCACACCTGTCCGCCTGCCGGGGCCGGCCCAGGTAGAGTGTTGATTTATGGGGGTTGGCGGTGCCGAACACACCGAAGAACGAAACGACCGAAGACGTATTGCATCGCAAGGCGCGCGAGGACCGCGCGGTCGAGCTGGTGACCCAGCTGTGTCGCCGCGAAGGCGCGGACAAGATCCTGCCCTTGATCGACCGCTGGATGAGAATGCGCCGGAGCCGAGCGGCTAGGTGCGCCGCTCAAGAACCCGGATCAGGGCATCGAAATCCTCGGTAGACCATGAGCGGAAGGTCCGGCGAGTCTTCACCTGCATTTCCCAATCGGGGTCGCCGTAGGCCAGCAGCTCGGCCAGCGACATGCCGGCGCCGTCCGCAAGCTTGGTCAAGGTGTCGATGGTGCTGTTCGCGCCATTGAATGCGTCCAGAACCGTTGTGGCTGGCAGCTTCGATAATCCAGCCCAATGGTTCTTGGACCGCAAACGCTCTTTATGCGTCAGCAGAACACGATTGAGTGCTGCGGCGATGTCGGTCTTAGGCGCAGTTTCCATGTCGGCATTATGCGGACCTCGTGCAAAAGCGCGAGAACGCCGTACCGATGACTCTATCTCGTGCAACACCGACGCACCCCCTTGACATTCACGGTATAGCGTTGAATTCTGACGGGCATGAAGCACGTCATGCACATCGATGCCTCGATTCATCGGATATGCGCCTTCGCCCGGCATCAGGGGTGGACCGCGCAGTCATTCGGCCGAGCCGCCGCCGTGCCGCCCAGCACCGCGCGTGACGTGCTTCGCCAGGAAGGCAACCCCACCGCCATGACCCTGCGGGCCATGGAGGCGGTGATTCCCCCCGACTTCATGACCGATCCCATCGCACTGGCCGCCAGCGACCTCTGCGCGCCCATCCTGGGAAAGCCGCGCAGGAAGAGGCGGAAATGAACAGGGAGACTCGGCAAGGCGCCACACCCTCGGTTGTTTCGGCGGGAAGCATCGCTCGCACTGAGCGACTGCGCAACCCCGAAGCTCCGGCTTGGCGGCGACACTGTCCCATCGCCGAATCAGGCGCCGGCCGCCCGGCCCGGTCAATCGGGAGCGTCCCGAGTCCGGTCCGCCGCGCCGTCCGTCGCCACAGCCACCGATCCGCCCGGTTCCTTGTCCGTACCGGCGGAACGGCTGCGGCCGGAGTCGCCAGCCGACTCCGGCCGCTTTCCCTGCCTGGGGTCTTCCATGGCCCCCGCTGATCTGGCCCTCACCGACGCGCAGCGCGCCACCGACCGCCTGTATGCCTTGCGGCCGGCATCCCCGCATCGGGGATCCGCATGATCGGGCGTTGCCCGAAAGCCAATTCCCCTTCGGATCCCAGATCTATCCAGAAAACCAACGGCTTCCACCGTGAGGCCCGCCCGTTGACCCGCCATCGCGCCGGCTGCGCCATGGCGCGCGGCCCGCCGTGCGGCCGCTCGACGGTCGCCAGTCAGCCGCCCCCATCGACTTTGAAGACCGCGCCGCTTTCGGCCGCCAGACGGCCGGAAGCGATGCGCGTCTTCACCCCCCGACGCCGCGCGCCCCCGCGCCGGTGAACCCTGGAGCTTTGCCCGATGGCATCGCCACGCGCGCCACCCTGACCGGCGCCGGCTTTTCCCCGTAAGCCCCCGTCATCCGGTGCCCAGCGTCCGCCCTTGCCGGTGGCCGCGCCGCACCCGTCTTGTCCCCACCGTTGCGCACCCGCGCGGCGGTGAACGCCGGAGCCTTGCCGTGAATCCGCGCGCCCCGCCCTGAGACGGGACGGCCCCGCCGAGGCCGCCCCGCTAGGACCGCAATCATCGCCCATGCCCCATGCCCCTGCCGTGCCCACGGCGGGAAAGCGGCGATCTGCGTCCAGAGGCTAACAGAAATCAGGATTAAAATCCGCTGTTCCTTGCAGCCACGGACTCGTGCGCCCGCAGGGAGCCGCATTGCCGCCGGCCGGCCACCGCGCCGCCGGGGAGGTGCCCCCATGTCCTCGCCATCTGCCTCGACCACCCCCGCAACCCCCGCCGCCAAACCGCAAGCCGCCTTCCGCGAGACCGTCGGCCGCTTCCGCTGCGCCGTTCTGGCCTGCCCGGCGCTGAAGCCGCGCGACAAGCTGGTCGCCCTGGTGATGCTGGAGCGCGTCAACCGCCAGATGTTCGAGGCGCTGGGCCTGCTGCTGACCTGGACCGGGGTGGAGGCGGTGGCGCGGCTCTGCGCCCTGTCCACCCGCGATGTGGAGCGGGCGCGCAGCGCGCTGCTGGCCGCCGGCGTCATCGTCCGCGACCGCGCCGGCGGCCGGGGCCAGCCCACCCGCATGCGCCTGTGCCTGGACTGGCTGGAGCGCGAGGACGGCCCGGCCGGCGACGCCCCCGATCCGTCCGACGATCCATCGCCCGACACCAGTGTCGCCGACGCGCGAGTCGGCCAAAGCGCCGAACGCCCGCCAACCGCCCCCGGATCGTCCGCCGGAACCGGCCTTCATCGACCGACACCGGAGTCGGCCAAACCCTGTGATAAAACCCGTGAACCCACGCGCGCGAGCCCACACGCGAGCGCCGGCACCAGCCCGCCGCCATCCGCCGCCGACATCGAGCGCGACGGCCACGCCCGAATCGCCCGCCGGATCGGCGCCGTCCAGCATGCGACGTGGTTCCGGGGATGCCGGCTTGGGCTATCCGGGGATCGCAGACTGACCGTCACCGCGCCGAATCGCTGCGTCGCCGACCGGATTCGGGCGGCTTACGAGCTGGAGCTGCTGCGGCTGTTCCAGGTCGAGGCGGTGGACATCGCCGTCGCCGTTCCGCCGATTGCCGCCGATTCGGCCTTCCCGCTGATCGAGGGGAGGGCCTGAGCCATGCCCGTCCAGCTCGGCACCCTGTCACGCCGCCGGCCCGACCGGCAGTTCCGCCTGGATCTGGGTGATCCGCCCCACACCGCGCGCCACCGGCCGGTGCAGCCCCAGCGCGAGGGCGACGCCCTCTATCGCGCCGTCCAGGCCCTGCGCGCCGCCGGCCATCGGGTCTATCGCTGCGGTGCGCTGCACCGGGTGGACGAGCGCCTGTTGACCACAGCGGACCTGATCCGGATGCGCCACGCCGATCCGCGTTGCCGACAGCTTGAGGGGGAGCAGTGATGGGCGCGCTGGGGCTGGTCTTCGCGTTGCTCGGCGCCGCCATGCTTGGCGGCTTCGGGTGGGAGCTGGGGCGCTGCGCCGCCCGCTGGCTGCTGGGGCGGCGGGCGGGCGTGACGATCCTGCTGCCGGGCCTGCGCCGGGAGCGCCAGCGATCCGATGCGGAGTGACGCCGCCGGCCCGGTCAGGCGGCGCGGGGGGCGATGCTGCGCTGGATTTCCTCGCCATGGTCGGCGGCGGTGACGGGAACCCTCCACGGATAGGGCAGATTGCCCGTCCTTCACGGTAGGCGGGCATTGGTTTCCTTGCGCACCTTCGGAAAAGTTACCTGTGACGCAGGGGCCTCTCTGCGCTTGACTCGGCGGCCTTTCGTAAGTCCCCTAAGGTTGTGTTTCCGCTGGTCCGGATCAATGGACGGTGGGGGCGGACTGCCGATAGGCAGGGTTGGAAAAGCGGCTTGGGGAAAGCGAGATGGCGACTGCGTATCACATGGTTCATTACCGTCGCTTCGACGCCAGCGATGTGGGCGTGCCGGGGGCCACGCTGGAAAGCCTGTGTCGGACGGCGCTGGGCCAGACGGACGCCTCGGGAGTGGCCCTGTGGGGGCGGGCGACGGATCGGCTCTACGATCCGGGCGACCCGAGCGAGCGGCAGATCGTGCTCAACAAAGTTGCTGACCTGTCGAGTGCCGTGTTCGGTGAGATGTGCCTCGTTCAGAAGCACGACTACCAAGCCCTTCTCGAAATGCAGGCGTCCCAGGTTCAGCTGTCGAACATCACCGTTGCCGAGATCTACAATCTTGCCGAACGGTCCGCTCCCAATGGCACGAAATTCATTCGCGGAATTTGCTATTGGATGGCGATCAAGAACCATCTGTTCTTCATAAAAACCCAGTCGATGACGGCCAATTTCCTTCAAGGTTATATCGACTGGCTGCTGAAAACCCGGACCTCCACCCTGGCGGCCGACGTGGCGGTCAGGCTCCAGGCTGAATTTGACAAGACCCAGATGGCCGGCGACATTGGCGATATCACCAGCTTGCGCGTCAGTGGGAAATCGGCTCCACAAATGGCCGTGATGCTTCCTGAAGAGGGACCACGGAAAAAAGCCGTCACGACGTCCCGCACGCTGTCCGAACTGTCCTATATGTCTGAGAAGGCCCGCTCCGTTGTGGAAGCCATCTTCGGCAAAGCGAAGACCGACGCCCTGGTCGACAGCCTTGGACCGGACGAGTATCTGGCGGTCGATGCGGCGGTGAAGGTGCGCGGTAAGCGGACGGTCCAATCGCGGGAGAAGCTCAAGGATCTTGCCAGCGAGCTGGCCGAGCTGACGGAGGAGAAGGTTCAGATCGAGGGGAAAGACGGTAAGCTGTCGGACGAGGATGCGATCCTGCGGACGCGCATGCCGTTCAACCAGCCTCACCCCGGCAGCAGCATCCTTGAATTCGCCAACGTGGCGGAACAGATCCAAGAGGTGTATTCTCGTTTTGTTCACGATGGGAAGATAGAAGCCTGATGATTCAGAAGGTCACGATAGGCGCCGTATTGGCCACAGCCGCACTGTTCGGCTGGGGAGTGCCATTGCTGCGCCTGTTCGATGCCTTCCAACCGATGATCGTCGCGCTGTCCATCATGCTTGCCGCCATCCTGGTCCGGCTCAATCGCGGCATGCCCACGTTGGATTGGAAAAGCCTTGAGCCGGAGGAGCGTTCGCGACTCACCGGCAGCATCGTGGCGCTGACCAAGGAATACGCCTACATCGTGGGCATCAAGGCGGTTCTGATCACCACGCTTGTTTCCCTGACGGTCGTCAAGGAAGAGGCCAAGCTGTGGGGCGATTGGACCGGGCTAGGCGTATCCGCGGCGATCGGCGCCCTGGCCGCATTGAGCGTTGCCCGGATGGGCTATGTGATCTGGCGGGATTACGACATTGTCCGACTGCAAAAGAAGCTGATCGATGCCTCAGGCGTTCGAGAGAAGCTGGAGGCCGAAACGAAGGCATCGAGCCAGAGGGTAG
The DNA here is from genome assembly GCF_000283655.1 of Azospirillum lipoferum 4B. Taxonomy (NCBI): domain Bacteria; kingdom Pseudomonadati; phylum Pseudomonadota; class Alphaproteobacteria; order Rhodospirillales; family Azospirillaceae; genus Azospirillum; species Azospirillum lipoferum. The sequence continues at coordinate 422,912 of NC_016585.1, forward strand.
CCGATATTCGTTCGGCAGGATTAAGGAAGATTAGCTCTGCTGACCCTCAACCATGGTCGGAACAGTAATTGCGTTTGTGCATTGTGTTGAAAATTATTTCTTTATATTCATATAAAGCCCATAAATATTTTGTGCAGCAGATATAAATTATTTCGTAATATATATGAAATTCTGCGAATAGAATTGTCTTATTATTAGTTACTTGAGAAAAATTGCCACTTGGGCGTGTTGGAGCTTGCTCGTCAAAAAATTAGTGAAACGTGCTGTTCGCTTATCGAAAGCGGCTCATGGTTGATAGGTAAGAAGAATGTGGCATTATGTGGTGTTTCTGCGAGCGCTGAACTCTAAGGCCGAAAGGTGTTACCATGGAAAGCTCTCTTGATAGGGATGGAATGATTTATGCTGCAACCAATGATCTTATCGCTCGTTTGACGAGACATTATTATCAGCCGCTGTATAATTTTTTATCCCACAATCCTCATTTGATTAGTAAATTTACGGGTTTTTTGCTCAATCCTGAATACATTTCAGTATATTGGGGCAAGACACACGTTGCTGTTGAGTACAGTGGAAGCGAAGTTATTGACAGGCTTCCTGAAGAAGGGGTTGGGGATATAAAGATTTCTATCTTATTTAACACTGATAATATTTTGGAGGACATTATTGGTTTTAAATCAGACTCCAACTCTAATTTTGAAATCCCTCTTGCTGAGATGAATGAAGATATGATTTTTCCTACAAATAGAGGGTGGGAAAAAATGCATAATCTTGGCTGGAATGTTGAGGCGCAAAATAATTATACTTTTTTCAATATGAGATATCCTAAGCCTCAGATTGGAAAATTTTGTAGAATAGTCAATAGCCGTTTTTTTGATGCTGATGAAACGGGATTGATTGTAAGGCATATCAAGTGGATGGATTTTTTTCCAATTTTTACTGAAAGGAGGGATGGAGCATTGTTGTTTGGATTTAACATTTCTAATGTTAGGCGTTTGGTTGAGAATGATGCAAAATACATTTACCCCATGCCTGACGATTTTAAGTACGTGCAATTGCCGAAAATTAACCGATTTATCGAGATTTGGGGAAACAGAAGAAATAGAGAAACAGATATTACGTCATTTCTTTCGAAACCTGAAAACGAGTTCATTCTTACAATGAAATTTGGTGCGACGAGAATTGCATCAGAGCTTATATGCGAATGGCAAAGCGAGCGCAGAGAATCTATCAAGCCAGATTTTTTTGTAATACATCCTGATGGGTACGCTGATATTGTAGAGTTTAAATTGCCTGATATCGCTGGCGATGTTATTGTAGGAAGAAAAAATAGAGAAAGCTTTTCTGCTTGGCTAAACTCATATATTTCTCAAACAAGAAATTATGCAGAGTATTTCGATGATCCAAATAACAGGAAGTGGTTTTTTGACAAGTATGGATTTAATGTTATTAAGCCTCGTCGCTGGGTTGTTGTTGGAAGGAGAGGGGATTTTGAGGGAGATATTTGGAGAAAGATTGTTTCTGACTATAGAGATATTAGTATAATGAATTTTGATGATTTGGTGGATGGGGTTTCGGCGCAATTTTATAAATAGACTAATTGTAGAAAGCTCTATCATACCAATGTCATCTTATAACGCATTGTCTTGACGCCCCGCCCCCAACGGAGCGACCCTTCTCCCCGGAGCCTCAGAACCTCCACTTGGCGGCAGGCCGCCCGCGCGTTTTTCGCGATGCGGCCCTTTTCATGCCCGGACTCTGTCCGTAGCATGCCCCTTCGCCGGGGGTCGGATAATACAACACCCGCAAGGGGAATAGTCCGGCCTGTCCAAGTCAGGTTCTGAACCCCCGGCACCAGGGCGGTCCTCAGAAGCCTTCCTGTCGCCGGCAACGCCGACTTGGAGGGCTTCGCCATGGAAAGCATGGGCGACAATGGGCAGATCATGCCCGCCTTATCACCAACCGACATCGATATCGCCATCAACGGCGAGCCGCGCATTCTGGATCTGCGCTTGGCCGAGGCGCTGGGCTTCGGAAGACCCCGCGATATCCGCCAATTGATTGAGCGGCACCGCGAGGCACTGGAAAGGCTTGGCGGAATTTGCGGCACCGTACCGCAAATTCGCGGACGGGGCCGCCCCGCCACCGAGTTCTGGCTGACGAAGAAGCAGGCCGTCTATCTCTGCACCAAGGCCGAGACCGAACGCGCCATCACCGTCACCATCCAGATCGTCGAGCTGTTCGACGCCGTGACCGGCGGGGCCGCGCATCCCGCCCTGGCGCCGGTCCTCACCCGCGCTGACCTCGACGCCATCGACCGCCGCGCCCGCCGGATCGGGCAGGAGGAGGAGCAACGGGCGCGCTCCGCCCTGACCGACCGGGCGCTCGACCGTCTGCGCCGGGGCGAGCGGATCGACATCGCCTCGCTGTCCGCCGCCCGGCCGGATGAGCCCGCCGCTCTGCCCCCGCCGCCCGCCCGGACGCGCGAGGAGAGCATGGACCTCGCGCTTGCCCATCTGCGCGCCCTGCCGCCCGAGCTGCGGGAGGAGGGCTTCCGCCTGATGCACGCCATCAAGACCCACAGCGACGCCCTGAAGGCGCTGAAGGCCGCGACGGAGGCGATCAACTCCCCGCTCGACACCATCGCCGAAATCCTGGAACGCGAGGCGACCCTCATCCGCCAGACCATCGCCGCCCAGGCGGGCCGGGCCGGGCAGGGGGGCCGGGCATGAGGACGATCCTGGTGGTCCAGGGGAAGGGCGGCGGGCCGAAGACCGCCACCGTCCGCAATCTGGCCGTCGCGGCCGCCGTCGCCGGCCGGCGGGTGGGCACGCTCGACACCGACCCGCAAGGCTCGCTGACCCACTGGCACGGCCTGCGCCCGGCCGACGCCGCCCCGATCATCCACGAACAGCGCCCGCTGGGCGCGGTGACGGAGCGGCCGACTCCGCACGGCCTCGACCTGCTGGTGATCGACACCCCGACCGCGGTGGAGAATTTCCCCCAGGCGACCGCCCTGCTGTTCGACTGCGCCGATCTGGTGCTGGTGCCCGTCCGCCCCGGCCCGGAGGATCTGGTCAGCATGCAGGCCATGCTGCCCTACCTGCGCGCCCGGCGCCGGCCGCTGCGTCTGCTGCTGAGCCAGGTCGTCCCGCGCCTTCGCGAGACCGCCGACGCCCGCGCCATCGTCTCCGCCATGGGGGCGGTGGCGCCGGTGGAGATCCCGCAGCTTCAGGAGGTGCCGCGCAGCTTCATCGCCGGGCTGGGCACCGCGGAGATCCCCGGCACCCGCACCGGCCCGCTGTTCCGCGACCTCTGGCTCCACCTGTCCGCCGCGATGGAGGGCTGACCCCATGTCCCGATCCGGTTCCGGGCCGAAGCACAATCCCAGGCCGCCCGCCCGCCGCAGCCTGGGCGACGCCCGCCTGTCGATGCTGGCCACCCCGCGCCCGCTGACCACGCGGGCCGAGTTCGCCGCCGACATCCGCCGCGAATGGTCGAACGCGCTGGAGGCGACCATCGCCGTCGGCCGCCGCCTGAACGAGGCCAAGGCGGCTCTGCCCCATGGCGAGTACGAGGCGATGGTGGCGACCGACCTTCCGTTCAGCACCTCCACCGCCCGCAAGCTGCGCGAGATCGCCGCCTTCGTCGACGAGGGGCAGGTGCCTCTGGACCGTCTGCCGGAAGCGATGAGCACCCTTTACGCCATCGCCACCCTGCCGAACGACACCCGCCAGCAGGCCCTGGACGCCGGCACGATCCACCCGGCGGTGACGAGAGGGGAGGTAGAGGCGCTGAAGGTGCCGGCGGTGACGCCGCCGGCGCGCCCGCCGGCACCGCCCCCGCCACCCCGCGAGTCGCGCTTCGCCGCGGCGCTGTCGCTGCCCTGGAGCACGGACCCGGACGATCCCGGCGCCATCACCGTCGAGCTGGACGGCGTGCGCCGCTACCTGCTGGTGATGGTGGCGCCCGATCCGGCGGCGGCGGACGTGGTCCGGCATGTGGTGGAGTTGCATAACGCGGTGCTGCGGGGGGCTTCCGACGCGGCATGACGTGCCGCCGGCCCGACCGGCAATTTCGTTTGGATCCAGGCATTGCAGGGATTGAAACAGATGGTTCCTGCAATCAGTTTTCGCAGCCAAGCCAGCGGGACAGCTTTTTATTCAGGAAATCTGGATTGCGAGTCTCACATTCCCAAATGGTCAGGACATCCCAGCCCAATGCGCGCAACTCTTGTTCTTTTCTGGTGTCTCTCTCGGTATTCTTTTTGAATTTATCTTCCCAGAAATCGGTTCTTGTCTTGGGGGTGGTTGAATATTTACATCCATCATGACGATGCCAGAAGCATCCGTGAACAAAGATCGCCTTCCGGAGACGAGGGAACACCATATCCGGAGTCCCAGGCAAATCCCGCCGGTGCAGACGATAGCGGTATCCAAGTGCATGCGCCAAGCGTCTGACGATCATCTCTGGTTTGGAGTCGCGCGGACCTATGCGCGCCATGAGAGCAGATCGTTCAGGCGAGGGCGCAGCATCCTGCTTGTTAGGCGTTGGCTTGGTTGGCTGGTCTTCGTTCCGGGCGGAGATATTGATGCTCCTTTATATATTTTATGAAGGCTTGAACGACCTCACGAAGGTAAGCCGCAACATTGTTTGAAAGTGCGCGTAGATCTTGCACGCCATCGTCTTGGCCGCATTCAGCAAAGGAAAGGTTTCCGTGAGCCAATTTGTTCCTTAGATGAACGATTAGGGCCATAGCTCCCAGATCATTCCTTATTTTACGTTTCACACCGCTTTTTGCCGTTGCGCTGATGTCGAGTCTGCATCCGATGCGATCGGCTATTCTAAATATGGCGGCATCGTCCCAATTTCCACCTCCACCCTTATCGATGTCGAAAGGGTCGACAGGCAACGCAGCAACCAAGTGATCACAGAGGACGAGCGCTTCTTCCAGGCGTTTATCCGCTCCCATATCGATATTGGTTCGGGCCACATGCTTTACCCATTCCCGGCGCAGCTCGTTGGTGAGATCGCCGGGAGTCCAACGAGCTGCCTCCATTGCAGCTTTGCTTACGGCGTCCAGGCAACTTGTTATGCTCGCCTCTACAAGATTGTAGAGTTGTAGGTAGACGCCGGAATACAGGATTCTCTGCTGCTGGGTGGTCACTACAAAATTGTTTCCATCTCCAATGCGAGGTACGCCGGAGCGCACTACGGCTTCGATACCATCCAGAAAATCAAGATAGGCTGAAATCTCTCCAAATCTCTCCTCAAATTTATTTGAGAGTTCATCAATCATAATGCACCTGTCAGAGCTTCCTTGACAAAATCCATTCTATTCTGAAGCTTGGATTTAACATTTGCTGCGTCTGATGTGGTTTTCTTTTTAAAATCGTCTCCGTCAATCCATGGGGATACGTCTATTGCTTGCCAATTCTGGGCTAGTTGCGGGTTAATTTTCAGTGCAAGATAACTCCCAATGGCTATGGCCTCGAACCTCACACGCGGAGTGGTCGTCGCTCCAGCTGTTTTCTTGAAGCCATTTGGGAAGACACGCTCCACAAACTCCAATGTCTCGTAGAAACGCCGCCTATAGATCGCCGAAAGCTCTGCCTCTTCAATGAACTTTTCGTTCATCCTCTTGGTGTAGTCGAATATAAACCTTGATGGGCTGTCCTTATAATTTTCCAGCCCATCCCCATAAGCAAAGAACCGAGCGACCAACTCTTCATTGATTCTCTCGTTTTTTGACTTCTTTGAGATTGGCGCAAGCCTACCTAGAATTTCGCTGTCGGCAAGCTCAGTGACCATATCTTGGAACAGGCCACGCAAAGCACCCCGGCGAACTTCCGCCGTGTTCGTGACCTTGCTCCCGGTGTTGATGCGCTCGAACATATCGAAACGAGCTTGATCATCGGCATGCTCGTTCAGGACTATGCCTCTGATCGATCGATTTAAAATCTTGTTCTGACGAGATGGAAGGAGGTCAGAAAAATATGTGTGAGATATAGACGGAATTTCTTCAAGTTCGGTGAGCTTCAAATCATTGTTAACGTAATGCTGGATAGTCCTGAGGCGCTGAGAACCATCAACAATTTCAAGCTGCCCACTTTCCATCTCCCAAAAAAAGATGAACGGTATGGGAAGCCCCATGATGATGGACTCTATGAAGCGGGATTGTCTTTCTGATTCCCAGGTGAATTCACGTTGATACTCAGGGATCACGAAACGCCCCTGGTTCATCTTGTCCGCAAGATACTCAACAGAGTACTCGGTCATGTAAAAATCAATGCGTCGAGAGCGCTCGATGATCTCGGTCTCTGCCGCCTCGGCTCTTTCCTGTGAGAAGAGGTTCCTTGTCCGGGGCGATCTCGCCATTTACTTTCTCCCATTGACGGCCCCAAGCTACATAGCTCATCGACCGTCAGACGGGAAGAACTTTAGAACAAGGACAACTGCCCTTGAGGTGGGGGTAGGCCATCACGCACTTGACTGAGATGGGTACGAATCGAATGCCCGATCGCCTCTCCCAGCTTCGGCGGAACTGCGTTGCCGATCAGCGTTCCCAAACGATTGAAGGTGACCTCGTCGTCAGCGTCGAGGAACTGGTAATCGGGAGGGAAGGATTGCAGAAGAGCAGCCTCCCTCAAACTGATGGCCCTATCCTGTTCGGGGTGCCCGAAACGACCGTTTCCGAAGCCATAGCACTGGGTCGTCATGGTCGGCGCGGGTTTGTTCCATTCCATCCGACCATAGACCGCTGGATACGTCTTGCCAGTCTTTCGCACATGGCATTTCGCCCGAAGGCTCTTGGGCCAATCGCGCCAAGTTCCGCCGGGCTTCGACGCGCGAATGCGGCGAAGGTTGATCGGGCTCAGGGACGAAGCGGTATGGAGGCGATCATCAGGGTGTGTTCCTCCGGCGGTTATCGCAGGAAGTTCACCGATCACCTGCTTTACCGTGCGAAGGTCCTTCGTATCCGGCCCGGCCAGTTCGATCTTACCCAGTTGAGAGGCCAGGAGGACCAAGCGGCGGCGGTTCTGAGGCACACCGAATTCCGTACACAGCACCTCTCGCCAAGTGACTTTGTAGCCCTCTGCCTCCAGAGCCGCGACGAATTCCTTCCATATGCTCTGGTTGGCGAGACCAGGAACATTCTCCATCGTCACGATTTCGGGACGGATTGCGACCGCGAGCCGCTGGAATTCCCGCAGAAGGGTCCATCGGTTGTCTTCGGATTTACGGCTTTGCGAATAGGTCGAGAAGGGTTGGCACGGGGCACAGCCTGCCAGTACCCGAATCGAAGCCTCGCCGAACCACCCGATCACATCGTCGGCTGTCACGGCCGAGACGTCCCTGCATACGAACGTTGCCCCGGTATTGGTTTCCAGGGGGAAGCGGCATGAAGGATCGAGATCCACGCCTGCCGCGACATGCAGTCCGGCTTGTTTCAGGCCATAGGCGAGGCCACCAGCGCCACAGAACAGGTCAACGACTGCGATCGAGTCGCTGCTGGTTCCTTCCGTCGATGTCGTCGTCTGGTCCATTTTTCTCATACAGTCCGAAACACGGCGGCCGTCGTGAACACCAGATCGGCAGCGTCCCGTGCCGCCTTCCATCCATATCTAGAGCCTTCGGTGGAAAGGGGCAACGACCCATCGAGTATGCGGTGCGAGGAAAAATCAGAGTAGGGTCCAGGAAATATCGTTTTGGATGTCGAAGAGGTCGGTTCATCGCTCCTCCTCGGCCTTGGGTTGTGCTGAGCGGCGGTCTATGGACAGAGGGAAGGTGAATGCCATCCTTGACGCTGCGCCCCCAACGGAGCGATCTTTCGGGCCGGAGCTTGATAACTCCCCACAGGCGGCAAGCCACCCGCGCGTTTTTCGCGATGTGGCTATTTTTATGCCTGGACTCTGTCCGGAGCATGCCCCTTTGCCGGGGGTCGGATAATACAACACCCGCAAGGGGAATAGTCCGGCCTGACCTGTGCAGGTTATCAGCCCCCGGCGCCAGGGCTGCCTTGATAAGCGGTCCTCCGTCGGTCATGCCGCACAGGAGGGCATTCGCCGTGGAAACCATGAGCGACAACGGGCAAGCTTTGCCCGCGTTATCAACGACCGATATCGACATCACGATCAATCACGAGCCGCGCATCCGTGACCTTCGGCTTGCCGAAGCGCTGGGCATGGCGGACCGCCACGCCATCCGCCGGCTGATCGAGCGGCACATGGACGCGCTCGGTAGGTTCGGAGAGGTAATTTCCGACGCTGATCGGAAATTCGGGCGGGGCCGTCCGTCCATGAGCTTCTATCTCACCAAACGGCAAGCGCTCTACATCACGGCGAAGTCGGACACCGAGCGCGCCGCGCTGGTGACGATCCAGATGGTCGAGCTGTTCGACGCCGTGACCGGCGGGGCCGTGCATTCCGCCCTGGCTCCGGCCCTCACCCGCGCCGACCTCGACGCCATCGACCGCCGCGCCCGACGGATCGGGCAGGAGGAGCAACAACGGGTGCGCTCCGCCCTGACCGACCGGGCGCTCGACCGTCTGCGCCGGGGCGAGCGGATCGACATCGCCTCGCTGTCTGCCGACCGGCCGCATGAGCCCGCCGCTCTGCCCCCGCCGCCCGCCCGGACGCGCGAGGAGAGCATGGACCTCGCGCTTGCCCATCTGCGCGCCCTGCCGCCCGAGCTGCGGCAGGAGGGCTTCCGCCTGATGCACGCCATCAAGGCCCACAGCGACGCCCTGACGGCACTGAAGGCCGCGACCGAGGCGATCAACTCCCCCCTCGACACCGTCGCCGAAATCCTGGAGCGTGAGACGACCCTCATCCGCCAGACCATCGCCGCCCAGGCGGGCAGGGTGGGGTAGGGAGCGCGTGGATACTCTCGCCGCGATGAAGCACCCGCCTCTGGCCAAGCGGGTGCGCCGCTCGACCGGGCTGTCGCAGACGGCGTTCGCCGAACGTTTCGGCATCCCTCTGCGCACGCTTCAGGATTGGGAACAGGGCCGCCGGGAGCCGGATGCTGCCGTGGAGTCCTACCTGCGCGTGATCGAGAAGGAATCGGGTATGGGCGCTCATGCCCTTGCAGCCGAACGTCTGGCAACAAAGTGAGGAATAGTCCGAATAAAATTCTGGCCATTCAGCGTTAAGCAAGGAATTGGTAATCCTTTTTGGGCAAACAATCCTAACTCCCCGGTCTGGCGCCATCGTGCCGGGGGATTGCCCGGAGGTTGCCCATGTCCAAGTCCGCGTCGCTGATGCCGGTGTTCCTCGCCTATCAACAATTGGCCGGTTGCGCGGAATGCGAGACGGCCGACCGGTTGCGGGGCAAGTTGGAGCAAGCTCTGGCGGCCGGCGAGGTGGTGTCGGCCGACGACCTGTTCGCCAAGGCGCGCTATCTGCAGGATTGCGGGCGGATCGACCCCGGCCTGATTCCGATGGAGGCCCTGGACACGCTGGTGGCCGGGGTGGCCCGGCTGCTGGGGCCGGGGATGTCCCAGGCGGCGGCGTGAGGGCTGGACCATGGCCATCGCCTTCGCCCGCTGCGACACCCGCCGACGCCTCGACCTCGAAATCCTGGTGACCTGGGCGCTGCGCGACCAGCAGGCCGACCGCGTCCAGTCCGGCCTTTTCGACATCGAGGCCGCTGCGAACGATCATGGATGGGAACCGCAAGGGGTGAGCGGCGACGGCGTGGCCGAGCTGCTGCGCCGTCATGAAACCGGCGACCGGGTGGATGGTGGCGGGCCGGTGCGCGGCATCGCCGTGACGGTCCATCCCGATGCGGAAGCCGTCGCCAACGCGGTGGGGTGGCTGGATCCATGGCAGCGGCGCCTCGTCCGCTTCCATGGCCGCTCCGGCACCCGGCCGGACTGGCTGCCGCTGGTGCCGCCCCTGGTCGCGGTGAAGCGGCCGAGCGAAGCGCGCGGCCGCTACCGGCATGTCACGGCCGAGCGGTGGGAGTTCGTGCCGACCCGATCCGAGCTGGCCAAGCGCTACCTTCTGCGCGGCCAGTCGCTGTTCGACGCCCGCGGGCAGCGTCGGATCGTCGAGGAAGAGCGGGGCTTCCACTTTCGCACCTTCGGTGATGGACGCCGGCAGGTGCAGGTGAAGTGGTGCCCGCTGGAGCCCGCCCACAGCGATGCCGAGATCGTCGAGGCCAACACCGATTATGCCGGCTGGCACGCCGGCATGACGGCGCTGCTGGAGCGGATCGGCGGCTGGGGCCTGCACGATCATGTGCTGACCGGCTTCACCGCGCCGGCTGCGCCATGGGAATATTATCCTTGACGAAAGGTCAATTCCTTGACAGGGTGAGCGGGACGAATTGCGTGTGAAGGAAGGCCCGCCCGGCAGCTGCCGCGGCGGGCCTTCCGCTGTCCGGGGGCTGGCCATGCGGACCGAATGGGACGGCGGGCTGTGCCTTCAGCTCGGCCCGGTGGATCGTCACTTCGCCGTGCGCATCATCTACCAGGGCGGACCCTTCCGCGCCGACATCGAGGCCATCGAGATCCGGACCGCGCAGGGCTGGATCCGGGCGCCCTGGCTGATCGAGCTGGTGGAGGATTGCGCGCCTCTCTTCGACATGCTGCGCGATCATGCCGCCGGCCGGCTGGCCGATGCGCGGGCGGTCGCACGGCTTCCCTGACAGGACAGCAGGATGGACGAGCTGATCCGCGAGGCGGTCGCCGCCGGTGCCGGCCTCACCCATGACAACGACCCGGCGGCGGTGTGCCCGTCGGACGGTGCGGTCGAGTTCTTCCGGCAGCAGGTCGCGGCGACGCTGCGCGAGCTGCCGGAAGACATGACCGTGGCCGAGCTGCGCGACGCGCTCGACGGATGAGCCTTCCCGTCCTTCCGGGCGATCCGGCCGGACAGGACGTCAGCGACGCCCGCCACGCCCCGGCGCTGCGGCTGGACCGCATCCAGGAGCACCTCCTGGACGCCTTCTATGCCGGGCGCTCGGCCAACACGGTTCGGGCCTACCGGCGGGATCATGAGGATTTCCGGACCTTCGTGGCCCGGCAGGACGGGCTCGCCGCCTTCGCCGCCACCGCCGAACAGGCGGTGCGGATGCTGCTGGCGGTGGAACACGGGCAGGCCAACGCTCTGGCGCTGGGCTACCGCAACGACATGGTCCGGCGCGGCCTGCAGCCGGCCACGGTGAACCGCCGGCTGGCCGCCCTGCGGTCGGTGGTCAGACTGGGCAACACGCTGGGGCTGGTCAGTTGGGCGCTCGACATCGAGAACGTCGACTCCGTCACCTACCGCGACACGCGGGGGCCGGGGCGGGACGGCGTGCGGGCGATGGTGGCCCAGGCGAAGGAACGCACCGACGCCAAAGGCCTGCGCGATACCGCCATCGTCCGGCTGCTGCACGACGTGGCCCTGCGCCGCGGCGAGGTGGTGTCGCTGGACCTGGAGCATTACGAGAGCCGGCGCGGCACCGTCGCGGTGCTGGGCAAGGGGCGGACCCAGCGCGAGCGGGTCACCCTGCCGGCCGCCACCAGGACGGCGCTCGAGGCGTGGATTGCGGTGCGGGGGAAGGCCGCCGGACCGCTGTTCCACCGCCTCGATGCCGCCGGCCGAGGCACAGGGCGCCTGACCGGCGCCGCCGTGTACCAGGTCATCCGAGAACTGGGCGCCGGGGTGGGCATCGCCACCCGGCCGCACGGGCTGCGCCACTCGGCCATCACTGCGGCGCTGGACGCCAGCAACGGCAACATCCGGGCGGTGCAGCGCTTCTCGCGGCACCGGGACGTCCGGGTGCTGCAGACCTATGATGACAACCGCGCCGACCTGGCTGGCCAGATGGCGGCGCTCATTGCGGAGGATTGACATGGGCGAGACTGTCGCCGCTCCCGTGCGCCGGGTGCGCACCCAGGACCAGGCTGCGGCTGTGGTGGGCCGGATCGGCGCTGCGCAGGTGCAGCTGAGCCGGCTGAAGGCCTCGCTGGACGTGGCAGTCGCACAGGCCAATCTCGCCTATGAGACTGCGGCGGCGCCGCTGCGCACGGCCATCGCCGCCGACACGGAACTGCTGCGCGGCTACTTCGACGCCAACCGGGCCAGCCTGCTGAGCGGGACCAAGAAGTCGGTGGCGCTGTCCACCGGCACCATGGGCGTGAAGAAGACGACGGCCAAGCTGGTGGTGGCGGACGCCGACACGCTGCTGACGCTGCTGGAGGAAGACCGCAAGCTGCGGCGCTTCATCCGCACCAAGAGTGAGGTCGACCGGGCTGCGCTGCTGGCGGAGCCGAAGGTGGCGGTGACCATTCCCGGCGTCTCCATCGAGGGGGGCGACGATGCCTTCTTCGTCAAGCCGCTGACGGTGTCGGCGGCCTGAGTCCTAAGCTTGCGAAAACCCGCATTATCGCAAGCTGACCCCTGAAAAACGGCTGAAATCCAAGGGTTTCGCAATGACCTCCCATTCCGTGACGATCGGCGCCGCGACGCTGATGCTGGGCGACTGCATCGAGCGGATGCGGGAGCTTCCCGACAGCTCGGTCAGCCTGGTGCTGACCGACGTTCCCTATTCCAGCGGCGCCACCCGCGAGGCCGGCCGCACCGCCTACGGCAAGACCATGACGCGGTCGACCAAGGGCGGCGGTGACCGGTGGTTCGGTTCCGACAGCCTGAGCACGCGCGGCTTCCTCCACCTGCTGCGCAGCTGCGCCATGGAGTGGCAGCGGGTGCTGAAGCCGGGCGGCCATGTGCTGGCCTTCATCGACTGGCGCATGAGCGATCATCTGGCCGATGCCATCGACGGAGGCGAGGCCGCGCTGTTCCTCAATGGCCATGCGGCCGACGCGATGGAAAGCGCCGACCTGAAGCGGGTTGGGCTGCTGGTGTGGGACAAGACCTATTTCGGCATGGGGACGCATTTCCGCCACCAGCATGAGCTGATCCACCACTTCACCAAGGGCAAGGGTACGGAGCCGCTGCGCCGCAACGTGGCCAACGTGCTGCGCCATGCGCCGGTGCGGCTGGGCGCCCACCCGACGGAGAAGCCGGTCGGGCTGCTGGCCGAGCTGATCGGCACCGTCTGTCCGCCCGGTGAAACGGTGCTCGACCCGTTCTTCGGCAGCGCCTCCACCGGCCATGCCGCCCTGACCACGGGGCGGCGCTTCATCGGCATCGAGCGCGACCGGCGCTATTTCGAGGCCGGCTGGCAGCGGCTGGCCAACCTTGCCGAGGAGATGGCGGCATGAGCTTCGACCTGGAGGGGCTGATGGCCAACCTCAACACCCAGCGCATCGCCGTGGACGGCGTCATCTGGGGCTATCTGGTCAGCATGTGGATGTGGCTTGGCGATGTCCAGGGCGAGGCACAGCGGGTGACGGTTTACCTGTCCCTGGCCATCGTCCTGGGCCGCGGCGTGCTGTTCCTCCTTGACCTCCGTGCCCGCGCCCGGGGCCAGTCCAAAGTGTTCACGCGTGAACACTTTGACGGCGACCGCCCCCCCAAGCCGTAAGGCGGTTTCAGCCGCTCCAAAGTGTTCACGCGTGAACACTTTGCCCGCTGACCAAGGACAGGCAACACCATGGCCTACGCACGGATCCGGGCCTCTGCCCAGCAGGTGAAGGCGGCCATCCGCCAGTACGGCGACCAGCTCACCCGCTACGCGCTGCCGATGGCGCTGACCAGGACGGCGCAGGACGCCAAGCTGGCGGTGCAGCGGGCGCTGCCGGAGGCCTTCGACCGGCCGACGCCCTACACGGTCAACGCCACCTTCGTCCGGCCCGCCAGCAAGGCGGACCCGGTGGCCTGGGTGGGCTTCAAGGACGACTGGGGCAAGGGCACGCCGGCGGCGCGCTACCTGCTGCCGAACGTCGAGGGCGGGCCGCGCCGGGACAAGCGGATGGAGCGCCAGCTGCGGGCAGCCGGTCTGCTGCCGGCCGGCATGTTCGCCGTTCCGGGCGAAGAGGCCAGCCTCGACGCCTACGGCAACATGCGGCGGTCGGAGGTGGTGCGCATCCTGTCGCAGACCCGGGCCTTCGGGGAACAGGGCTACAGCGCCAACCGGAGCGACAGCGCCCGCAGCCGGAAGAAGCGGCGGCGCAACGGCTACTTCGCAGCATTGCCGGGCAACGCCGGCGGGCTGCCGCCGGGCATCTACCGGCGCGACGGCGCCGACGCCCGGCCGGTGGTGATCTTCGTCCGGGCGCCGAGCTACCGCCCGCGCTTCCGCTTCCACGACATCGTCGAGCGGGCGGTGCGGGCCACCATCGGCCGGCGGCTGGAGGAGGCGGTGCGGACGGTCAACGCCCGCTTCGCCGCCCGGCGGTGACGGGTCCTTCCGGGGGGTACCACCCACGAGGGTAATTCGGGCCGCACCGGTCCACCCTCTGAGAAATTTTCGGATCGAGGTTTTTGTTTATGTCCAAACCGGGCCAACGGGTGAACCGGGCGGAGCTGGCCGACCTGTTCGGCGTCAGCCTGCCCACCGTCGACGCCTGGGTGCGCGACGGCTGCCCCTTCGCGGAGAAGGGGGCCAAGGGCCGGGAATGGGCCTTTGCGACGGCCGACGTTCACCGCTGGCTGGTGGACCGCGCCGTGGCCGACGTCGCCGCCGGCTATGAGGGCGAGATCGGCGTCATCACCGCCGACGAGGCCAAGCGCCGCAAGGCGGTGGCCGATGCGGTGGTGGCCGAGATCAAGGCCGACGAGGCGCTGAATGAGGTGGTGAACCGCCATGAGGCCGCGGCCGACGTCGCCGGCTTCTGCATTGGGCTGCGCACCGGCCTGTCCAACGCGGTGGCCAAGATCGCCGGCCGCGCCGCGGCGATGACCGGGGCGCCGGAAATCCAGGCGATGGCCGAGACGGAAATCAATCGGGCCTTCGACGCCGCCCGCGACGAACTGGTCAAGAGCTGGGGCGCTGCGGTGGGCGATGAACCGGGGGCATGAGGCGGCGGCGCGGGTCAGCGCCCACCGTCACGGCGACTACCGGACCGGACGGGGCGAGCTGCGCCGGGCGCTGCTGGCCCTGTTCGACGGCAGCCTGAAGTTCCAGGAACGCATGAGCGGCTCGGTGTGGGCCGAACGCTATGGCTGGATCCCGAAGGGCACCGGGGCCGAGCACGGCAAGGTGACGCTCTACGGCTATCAACGCGGGCTGCTGGACGCCATGTGCGATCCGGCGGTGCCGCTGCTGACCGTGCTGAAGGCGGCGCGCGTCGGCTACACCCGCTGCGCCACGCTGGCGGTGGGCTACCACCTCCACCAGGACCCGACGCTGTGCGCCATCGCCCAACCCACCGTACCGGACGCCGAAGACTTCGGCAGCGGCGAAATCGCGCCGATGCTGCGCGACACGCCGGTGCTGAAGCCGCTGATGCGGCCGGTGAAGAAGGGGGAGAAACAGGACAACGCCGCCTTCTACCAGCTGAGCAACGGCGCCAGCGTGCGGGTGGTCGGCGCCGCGTCGGACGATGCCTTCCGCCGCTACTCGGCCCGCTTCCTGTTCGCCGACGAAATCGACGGCGACGGCTGGACGCCCGGGGCCAAGACCCAGGGCGACAAGCTGAAGCTGTTCTGGACGCGCGGCGAAACCTTCTGGAACCGCTCGATGGTGCGCGGCTCGACCCCGCTGCTGTACGAGACCAGCCGGGTGTGGAAGCTGTGGCTCGCTTCCGACCAGCGCCGCTACTTCGTGCCGTGCCCGCAATGCTCGGACGCCGCCGGCCAGCTCGACGGCTGGCAGTATCTCGACTGGGGCGGGCCGGACGTGCCGCACGGGCTGAAATGGAGCCTGGACGCCGAGGGCGCCCTGGACAAGGTGTGGTACGTCGGCACCTGCGGCTGCATCATCGAAGAGCGGCACAAGGCGTGGATGGACGCCAACGGCGAGTGGCGCCCGACCGCCAAGGCAAAGGTGCCCGGCCATGTCGGCATGCACCTGTGGACGGGCATGTCGCTCAACCCCAACGCCGCCTGGACGGTGATCGTCCAGGAGTGGCTGGAGGCGCAGGCCGATCCGGCCAGTCTGGTGCAGCCCTTCATGAACCTGCGGCTGGGCCGCCCCTACCGGGCGACCTACGGGCAGGAGGTCAAGAGCAGCAGCTTCATCGACCGCATGGAGCCGTACCCGGCCGAAGTGCCGGCGGGTGTCGAGTTCATCACCGTCGGGGTGGACGTCCAGTCCGGCACGGTGAACCCGCGGCTGGAGGCCTCCGTCTACGGTTGGGGCCGCGGGCTGGAGGTCTGGCTGATCGGCCATTTCGTCCTGGCCGGCGATCCGGCCAAGGGCGAGGTGTGGGCGGCGCTGGACGAGGGCGTGCTGCTGCGCCGCTACCGCAAGCCGGACGGCACCACGCTGGACGTGCGGGCCAGCTGCATCGACTCGGGCGGCCATCACACGCAGGAGGTCTACGCCTTCGCCAACAAGCGCCGCTCCCGGCGGGTGTGGGCGATCAAGGGCCGGTCGGAAAGCCGGGGCCAGCGGGGCAGGGTGTGGCCGCGCAAGCCGTCCAGCAAGCTGGGCCATGTCTGGTACATGATCGGCGGCAACGCCGCGCGGGACTGGGCCTATGGCAGCCTGGCGGTGGACAAGGCCGGGCCGCGCCATGTGCATTTTCCGCAAGCCGCCATCGACGGCGCCCGCGAGCTGGACGACGAGTTCTTCGCCCAGCTGACCCGCGAGAAGCTGATCGTTCCGCGCGGCCAGCAATACACGGTGTGGCAGAAGCCGGCCGAGGCCCATGAGGCCGGGGTGTGCTTCGTCTACGCCTATGCCGCGGTGTGCGGCCTGCAGGCCCTGTCCGGCAAATACGTCAAGCTGGGCGAGGCCGACATCGAGGCGGCACCGGCTGAAGCCGGCGATACGGCCGGCGAGACCATGACGGAATCGACTCCGGCCGACGCCATCGCCGCGGCGGTGGAGCGGGCGCGCCGGCTGAGCCGGCCGGCCGCAGCCGTCCAACCGGCGGCACCGACGCCGCCGGCCTCGACCGACAAAGGGGAACTCTACCTATGACCGACGTCACCATCCTGGAGGCGTGGCTCGCCGACGCGCGGGCCGCGCACCATGCCCTGCGGATCGGCCAGCAGAAGGTCAGCGTGCGCTTCGGCGACCGCGTGGTCGAATACGCCCCGGCCAACGCCACCCAGCTCGCCAGCTACATCGCCTCGCTGGAGCGCCAGATCGCCGCGGCGAAGGGCCGGCGCGGTCCGGCGGTGTCGCCCTATGTCCGGATGATCGGTTGATGGCCACCGCTCCCGTCATCCTCGACCAACACGGGCGGCCTATTCCGCAGGCCGAGATCCGGCGGGCTCGGGCGCAGGCAGCGATGGGCGCCTTTCTCGCCGGATCGGGCAACGCGCCCGAGCTGCGCGACTGGACGCCGGCGGCGGGCTCGCCCGATGCCGACCTCGACGGCGACCGCCAGACCATCGTCGCCCGCGCCCGCGACCTGGAGCGCAACGACGCCCTGGTCTCCGGTGCGGTCCAGTCGCTGAAGGACAGCGCCATCGGCTTCGGTCTGGATTTCCAGTCGATGCCGGACTACCGGGCGCTGGGCATCGGCCGCGACCAGGCGCAGGACGCCGCCCGGCGGATCGAATCCATCTGGCACGAGTGGAGCGAGGACCGCGACGCCTGCGACGTCACCGGCCAGCTGCCCTTCGGCGCGATGCTGCGCCAGTCGGTGCAGTCCGACCTCGTCGCCGGCGAAAGCCTGCAACTGGCCCTGTGGCTGCCGGAGCGGCAGCGCCGGCTGGGCAGCCGCTTCGCCACCGTGATGCAGACGGTGGAGGCGGACCGGCTGTCCAACCCGCAGGACCGCATCGGCGATCCGCGCCTGCGCGACGGTGTCGAGATCGACGGGTATGGCGCACCCGTCGCCTACCATATCCGCAGCAGCCATCCGGGCGACCTGTTCATGCCCTGGGCGATGGCGGCGGCGGAGTGGCAGCGGGTGCCGTTGCGCGGGCCGGGCGGCCGGCGGGTGGTGATCCACTCCTTCGACCAGAAGCGGCCGGGCCAGCACCGCGGCGTTTCGGTGTTCGCGCCGGTGATGACCGAGCTGAAGCAGCGCGCCCGGTTCCAGCGGGCCGAGCTGCAGGCGGCGGTGGTCAACGCGGTGATCGCCGCGGTGCTGGAAAGCCCGGCGGACGGGCAGACGCTGCTGGACCTGTTCGGCGACGCCAACAGCTACATGGACATGCGCAACACCCAGCCGTCGGTGCAGCTCGGCATCGGCCCGGGCGGCGCCATCCCGCGGCTGCTGCCGGGCGAGTCGCTGAAGGGCTACTCGTCCAACCGCCCCAGCGCCGGGATGGACGGGTTCGTCACCACGGTCAGCCGGCTGATCGCCACCGGCATCGGCATGACCTACGAGACCTTCATGCGCGACTTCTCCAAGACCAACTACTCCAGCGCCCGCGCGTCGCTGTTGGAGGGCTGGCGCTTCGTGCTGTTCCTGCGCATGCACAAGACGCTGACCTGGTGCCGGCCGACGCTCGACCTGGTGCTGGAGGAGGCGGTGTGGCGCGGCTACATCGACCTGCCGGGCTTCTCGGAAAGCCGGGCGCGGCGGCAGGCGTGGCTGCGCGGGGTGTGGCGCGGTCCGGCGCGCGGCTGGGTGGACCCGGTGAAGGAAATCACCGCCGCGGCGATGCGGGTGCGGCTCGGCATCTCCACCCTGCGCGACGAGGCGCTGGACCAGGGCCGCGACCTCGACGACCTGCTGGACCAGATCGCGCTGGAACAGGAGGCGCTGAAGGCGCGCGGGCTGACCCTGCCCGAGGTCAACTTCATGCCCACGCCCGACCCGATTGAAAACGCCCAGCCCGAACCGGCAGCCGCCGGCGCGTAACGGAGTCCACCCGACATGCTGAAGACGATGCAGCCCGTGCTGGTGGCCCCAGCCTGGGCCGAGACGGCGGCTGCGCGCATGGTGCAGCTGACCCGGGCCGGGGCCGAGCTGCCGGCCGGCTGCACCCGGCTGGGCGAGGTTAACGGCACGCGCCGGCCCTACGAGGTGGACCGGGGTGTGGCGGTGGTGTCGGTCGCCGGGCTGCTGGTGCCCAAGCTGGGCTATATCGGTGCCAGCTGGGCCACCGGTTACGACGGGCTGCGCTTTCAGCTGGCGCACGCCTTCGCCGATCCGGACGTGCGCGCCGTCTGCCTCGACATCGACAGCGGCGGCGGCATCGCCCAGGGCTGTTTCGACCTGGTGGACTGGATCGTCGCCACCAAGAAAGCCGCGGCCAAGCCGGTGGGAGCCATCTGCAGCGAAGAGGCCTATTCCGCCGCCTACGCCATCGCCTGCGCGGCCGACAGCATCGCGGTGCCGCGCACCGGCGGCGTGGGATCGATCGGCGTCTGGCTGATGCACTGGGACTATTCCCGCATGCTGGAGGAGGCCGGGCTGAAACCGACCCTCATCCAGTCCGGCGCCCACAAGACCGACGGCCACCCCTATGCCGCGCTGCCCGACGCGGTGCGCGCCGACTGGCAGGGGCAGGTCGATGCGCTGCGCCAGCTCTTCGCCGAAACCGTCGCCCGCGCCCGCGGGCTCGACGTGGCGGCGGTCCTCGCCACCGAGGCCCGCTGTTTCGAGGGGCCGGTCGGCACTGCCGAGGCCGTGCGCCTTGGGCTGGCCGATGCGGTCCTGCCACCCGACCAGGCCTTTGCGGCTCTGGTGGATCATGTGAGGGACATCCAGTGAAGACTTTCAGCTTCGCTCACCTGAACCCCTTCGGCCGCTCCAAGGCGGCGGACGGGGAGACCCAGGCGGGCACCGACAGCACGCCCAAGGCGGGCGAAGAGTCCGGTCAGCAGGACCAGGAGGACGACAAGGAGAAGCCGGCGGACGGTGACGAACCGAAAGCCGGCAGCCAGCAGGCCGCCGCACCGAGCGAACGCGAGCGCTGCGCCGCCATCTTCGCCGCGCCGGCCGCTGCCGGCCGCGTCCAGCTCGCCGCCCATCTGGCCTTCAACACCGACCTGACGGTCGAGGCCGCTTGCGCCGCGCTGGAGGCCGCCCCCATCGGCGCCACCGCGCCCGGCGCCTCCACCCCCACCGGCAACCCGCTGGCGCTCGCCGCCATGGACGCCCACCCCAACCCGACCGTCGGCGCCTCCACCGACACCGGCAGCCTGAGCGACGACGAGAAGGCCGCCGCCGCGGTGCTGTCGAGCATGGCCGCCGTCGGGCTCATTGCGAAGAAGGACGGCACCCGATGACCCCCGCCAGCTTCTCCTCCCAAACCAGCCAGCCGCTGCCGTCCCTGATCGCCGGCGACTTCCCGCGCGTCACCCGGCTGGTGACCATCGCCAGCGGCGCCGGCGTGCTGCCCGCCGGTGCCGTGCTCGGCCGAATCGCCGCCGGCGGCAAGTTCACCCTGTCGGCCGCCGCGTCCAGCGACGGCTCCGAAGCGGTGCGCGCGGTGCTGGCCGAGCCGGTGGACGCCAGCCTGTCCGACGTGGTTGCCGTCGTCTACCTGAGCGGCGAGTTCAACGCGGGCGAGCTGACTTTCGGCGCCGGCCATTCCGCCGCGTCGGCGGCCGACGCGCTGCGCGACCTGTCGATCTTCCTCTGAGGACACCCACCCATGGACATCTACTCCACCCTCGCCATGCTGGGGGTGCTGCGGTCGCTGCGCGCCAAGGCTCCCCGCTTCCTGCTGGACATGTTCTTCCCGCTGGCCAGCTTCAGCGATACCGAGAAGATCATCTTCGACGTCGAGGTCGACGACATCGAGGTCGCTCCCTTCGTCTCGCCGCTGGCCGCCGGCCGCGTCGGCACCGACACCGGCTATGAAACCAAGATGTTCGCCCCGGCCTATGTGAAGCCGCTGCACGACATCAAGCCGGACGAGCCGCTGCGCCGGCTGGCCGGCGAACCGCTGGCCGGCAGCCTGTCGGCCGCGGCACGCGAACAGGCGATCCTGGGGGCCAAGCTGCAGCGCCAGCTGACCCAGATTCTGCGCCGCAAGGAGGTGATGGCGGCCGAGGTCCTGCGCACCGGCAAATGCGTGGTGAAGGGCGAGAAATACCCGGAGGTGCTGGTGGACTTCCAACGCGCCGGCGACCTGTCGCTGGTGCTGTCCGCCGGCGCCCGCTGGGGCGAGGCCGGCGTGTCGCCCTATGCCGACCTGTCGGAATGGATCGACCTGGTGGGGCAGAAGTCCGGCGCCGCGGTGAATGTCGTGGTGATGGACGCCAAGGCCTGGGCGCTGTTCGAGGCCGACCCGAAGCTGGAGAAGGTGCTCGACCGCAACCTGGGGCAGGCCGCCATCGTCCAGATGGGCTTCCAGCCCGGCGTGCCCGGCACCCCGGTCTACAAGGGCCGGATCGGCATGGTTGAGCTGTACACCTACAACGACACCTACACCGAGGGCGGCGTCACCAAGCCGCTGCTGCCGGACCACACGGTGCTGCTGGGCGCCACCGGCGCCATGGAGGGCACCCAGGCCCATGGCGCCATCCTCGACCCGCGCGCCGGCTATCAGGCCCTGGAGGTCTTCCCCAAGAGCTGGATCGAAGAGAACCCGGGCCGGCGCCTGCTGCTGAGCCAGTCGGCGCCGCTGGTCTACCCGCGGCGTCCCAACGCCTGCATGGCCGCGACGGTGAGGTGATCCATGGCCAAGCTGCGCCTGCTGGCCACCGTGAAGGTGGCCAAGGAGACCACGCTGCGGCCGGGGGCCGTCATCGAGGTCAAGGACCCGGAAGACGAACAGGCTGCCTCGCTGGTGGCCCGCGGCTTCGCCCGCTGGGTGAAGGCCGGCGACGGGATCGAGGAGGACGGGCTGCCGCTCGACCGCATCATCGCGGCGATCGGCCAGCTGGACCCGGCGAATGCCAAGCACTTCAGGGGCGGCAAGCCGGAGCTGAAGGCGCTGGGCGAGCTGCTGGGGGTGGACATTACCGCTGACCAGCGTGACCGGGCCTGGGCCGCCCTGCAGGGCTGACCGGCCATGGTCTTCGACGACCTCAACGCCGCCTGCATCGCCGCCTTCGGTGAGCCGGCGGTGATCCGCCGGGCCGGCCGCTCCGACGTCACCGTCATCGGCATCTTCGACCGCCGGCACTATCAGGTGGAGACGGACGACGGGCCGGTCTCCACCCTGATGACCTCGCTGGCCGTGGTCGACGCCGACATCGGCGGGCCGGTGCCCGCCGGCGCCGCCGTCGAGCTGCGCGGCCTGACCTTCACGGTGTCCGAGCCGCGGCCGGACGGGCAGGGCATGACCGTCCTGCTGCTGCGGGAGGCGCGCTGATGCACGCCCGCACCCGCATCCGCAGCGCCATCGCCGCGGCGCTTGCCTCCATCGCTCCCGTCACCGCCAACCGGGACGATCCCTTGCCGGCCGACGCGCTGCCCTGCATCGGCCTGTTCACGCCCGACGAGGCGACCCAGGAACTCACCATGGGCAGCCGGCGCCAGATGCGGCGCATGGACCTCTATGTCGATGGCTATGTCCGCGCCGGCGCCGACCTGGACGACCAGCTCGACGCCATGGCGCTGCGCATCGAGCGGGCCATCGCCGCCGGCGGCAAGTTCGGCGGAACGCTGGACCGCATCGAGCTGCTGCGCACCGTCACCGACCGCCTGACCAGCGGCGAGCTGAAGGCCGGCGTCACCCGCCTGCAGTTCGCCGTGACCTACCAGACCAAGTTCGGCCAGCCCGACGCCTGAGCCTTCCGGAGCCTCCGGAGCTTCCCCGCCGCCCGGATTCCGGGCGGCTTTTCTTTGCCCGAAGGAGGGGCATTCCCATGAGCGGCAACGCTGTTCAGAGCGCCGGCACGCGCCTGTTCATTTCCACCACCGCCCTGTGCACCACCGAAGCGCAGTACAAGGCGCTCGCCTGGACCGAGGTCGAAGAGATCGAGGATATCGGCGCCTTCGGTGAGACCTTCGAGAAGGTCACCTACAAGACGCTGGGCGATGGTGCCGTCCACAAGAAGAAGGGCACCGTCGACTATGGCTCGGGCACGCTGAAGCTGGCCCGCGTTCCGACCGGCGCCGGCCAGATCGCGATCCGCGCCGCGGCCAAGAACCGCAAGGCGGCCTACAACATCAAGATCGAGTTCGACGACGCCCCGGACGGCGGCACGCCGACCACGATCTACCTGCGCGCCTACGTCATGTCCTACACCACCGAAATCGGCGGCAACGACAAGGTGATCGAGGCCAGCGTCGGGCTGGAAATCGACGCCGAGCCGATCGAGGTGGCGGCCGACGCGCCGTAAGCGCCGGCGCCTACCTCCCACCCCTGATGCCGGCAGCCCGCCCTGGCTGCCGGCCCTTCCCCCCGTCCACAGCGAGATCCTGCCATGACCGCCCCCAGCACGGCGCCGCGCTTCGCGCACGGCGTGATGACCATCTGCCTCGACGGCGAAGACGTCGAGCTGTTCGCCAACGTCCGCGCCAGCCGCACCATCTGCCGCCTGTATGGCGGCCTGCAGCAGGCCTTCAGCAACACCAACGCCTTCGACTTCGACACGCTGGTGAATGTCGTCAACGCCGCGGCGGGCCGCGTCGGCAAACAGGCCGAGGCCACCGCCGAGGCGATCTTCGCCGAGGGTGTCGTCGTCGTCGCGCCGCAGGTGCTGCTGTTCCTGAATTTCCTCGCCGGCGGCGGCAAGGCGCCGAAGGTCGAGGGCGGCACCACCGAACCGAAGGTGGATGGCGAGGCCGCCGCATCGGGGGAAGCCGGCTGACCTTCGCGGAGTACGTGGACCGGATGTTCCAGTACGCCACGGGCTGGCTGGGATGGTCGCGCAGCGAGGCGCTGGACGCCCCGTTCCCCGACATCCAGCTGGCCCTGGACGGGAAGGTCGATTTCCTCGCCGCCACCACTCCCGGGGCCAAGCGCCAGAGGCGCAAGCCCAAGGACACGGCGGAGCTGAAGGAGCGGGCGCGGGCCGTGTTCGGCCTGAAGCGCCCACAACAGGGCAAGGGCAGGGGCGCCGGGTGACCGGCGCCCTTTTCGTTTCCGGAGACCGGCATGGCTGATTTCCCCGGCATGATGGTGCCGGTCGGTGCGGACGACAGCGGCCTGCGGCGGGTGCTGTCGCAGGCGGAAGCCCGCGTCGACCGGTTCGCCGGCCGCGTCGACGGGTCCGTGCGCAAGGCTGCCGGCAGCTTCGACGCGCTGGGCCGGTCCGCGTCCGGCGTCGCCACCGCCGTGGTGGCTCTGGCCGGCGTGCAGCTCGGCGCCGGAGCCGCCGATTCCCTGGTGGAAGCCACCAAGGCCGCAATGGCGTTCCAGACCGCCATTGCCCAGGTCGGCACGCTGCTGAAGGGGGCCGATACCAGCCGCTACGCCGCCCAGGTCAAGGATCTGGCGCGGCAGTTCGGTGGGCTGCCGACCGATCAGGCCAAGGCCCTCTACGAGGTCATTTCCGCCGGCGCCTACAGTGCGGCCAATGCCATCTCGGTGCTGACCGAGGCCAACCGGCTGGCGATCGGCGGCGTCACCGACGTGCAGACCGCCGCCGATGGCCTGACCTCCGTGCTCAATTCATACGGTGCAGCGGCCGGCGGTGCGGCCAATGTCGCCGACGCCTTCTTCGCGTCCGCCGCCGCCGGCAAGACCAACATCGAGGAGCTGGCCTCCTACATCGGGCAGGTCGCCCCGATCGCGGCACAGACCGGGGTGTCGCTGGACGAGCTGATGGCCGCCGCCGCGGCGCTGACCGCCAACGGCATCAAGACCTCAACCGCCATGGACGGCATGCGGTCGGTGATCGCCGCCGTGCTGAAGCCGTCGCAGGAAGCCACCGCGACCGCCCGCGCGCTGGGGCTGGAGTTCAACGCCGGCGCGCTGAAGGCGAAGGGCTTTGCCGGCTTCCTCCAGGAGGTGGCCGACAAGACCGGCGGCAGTTCGGAGTCGATGGCCCTGCTGTTCGGCGGTGTCGAGGCGCTGCTGCCGGTGATGGCCCTGGCCAGCCGGGAAAGCACCGCCTTCGCCGACGCGCAGCAGGAGCTGCAGAACAAGGCCGGTGCCACCGAGGCCGCCTACAGCCGCTTGGCCGAGACCGGGGAGCAGGTGGCCAGCCGCCTGCGTGCGGCGGCCGAGGTCTACCGCGTCGAGCTGGGCGACCGGCTGCTGTCCGCGGTGCAGCCGGCCATGGCCGGGCTGGCCGACAACTTCGACCGGGTGACGGCGGCGGCGGAAGCCACCGCCCTGGCTTTGGGCGCGGCCTTCGTCGCCCGCGGCATCGGGCCGGCGATCCAGGCTGCCGGGCAGTTCGCCGCGTCCCAGGTGGCGCTGCGCAAGGAGTTGCTGACCAACACCGGCCACCTGCTGCAGAAGGAGGCCGCGCTGCGCGCCGGCGCCGCCGCGACGGTGGAGGCGGCGGCGGCCGACGTCGCCGCGGCGCAGGCTGCCCAGGCCAAGGCCCGCTCCGACCTGGCTGCCCGGGCGACGCAGTACGAGGCGGCGGCGGCGCTCGACGCCGCCATCGGCAAGACCGCGCGCCTGGTGCAGGCCGAAGAGGCGCTGATCGCCGCCCGCAATGCGCGGGCGGCGGCCGATGCGCGGGTGGCGGAGACCACGGTCGCGCTGACCATGGCGCAGAGTGCCCAGGCCTCCGCCATCGCCGGCACCGGTGTGGCGGCCACGGTCGCCTCGCGCGGCATGGCCCTGCTGTCGGGAGCCATGGCCCTGGTGGGTGGCCCGGTGGGTGCCGCCCTGCTGGCGGGCGCCGCGGCGGTCGCGGTGTTTTCCAGCGGGATGACCGCGTCGGAAAAGGCGACGCGTCTGCACAGCGACGCGATGCGGGACTTCGACGCCGCCTTCGACCGCAGCACCGGCAAGGTGAAGACGATGACGGAGGCGGTCGCCGCCCTGCGTCGTCAGACCCTGGAGGCTGCCCGCGACGCCGCCCTGGCGGCGGTGAAGCAGGAAGAGACCTATGCGCGTGCCGGTGCCTACAAGATCGACCGCGCCGCCTACGAGTCCGGCCTGTCGAAGGAGGACGCCGCCAAGGTCTTCGGCCCGGCCCGCGAGCTTCAGCAGCAGTTTCTCGCCGGCGCCATCGACGCCGAGGCGCTGTTCGCCGCCATCGACAAGCTGGCCAGCCAGGACGCCCGGCTGAAGCCGCTGGTCAAGGCCTTCGCGGAGTGGGCCGCCCCGCTGGCCAAGGCGAAGCAGGAGGTCAAGGAAACCGAGGCCGGGCTGGCGCTGCTGGACGGCACCGCCGACGATGCGGCCAAGGCCGTGCTCGGTGTCGGCACCGACGCGGCGACGGCGGCATCCGGCTTCCAGAGCATGGGCGGTGAGGTCGCCGGACTGACGGCGAAGCTCGCGGACCTGGTGGCGAAGTCCAAGCAGTTGGAGGTGCCGGCCGGCTACCAGCGGCGGCTGGCCGAGCTGGTCGGGCCGGAGCCGACGAACGGAGACGCCAAGGATCTCGACCTGTGGCGGCGCAAGCGCGACGCCGCCGATGCGACGCTGCGCCCGATCGTCGGCCTGGAAACCCGGGACCAGACCGCCGAGCTGGAGCGGCAGGCCAACGGGCAGCGCCTGTTGGCCGGTGCGGTCACCGACGCGGCCAAGGCGCACGCGCAGAACCGCATCGAGCTGGCCAAGGTCGCGCTGGAATACCCCGGCCTTGGGGCGGAGACGGCGAAGACTCTGCTGACGACCAAGGATTTCGGGGCGGTGCTGAAGTCGCTGCCGCTCGACCTGCAGCAGCGTTGGGCCGTGCTGCAATCGTCGTCGCAGGCGCAACTGGCCGGGGCGGCGGCACAGGGTACGCTGCAGCTGCAGCTGCAGACCGATGCGCAGGCGCGGCTGGCCGCGGCTGCCGGCAAGGGCGAGGCAGCGACCCGGCGGGCGACGATCGAGAACCAGGTCGCGGCTGCGGCGGTTCGTGGATTGTCGGCGGCCACCCGGACCAATCTGGAGGCACAGGAGCGCTCGACCCAGCAGCAGCTCCGCACCGAGTCCACCCAGCCGATCCTGGCCCGGATCGAGGCCCAGAAAGCGCTGGTGGCTGCCTACGGGCAGGGGCCGCAGGCGGTGAAGGCGGCGGAGCTGGCCGAGCAGGCCCATACCCTCGCCTTGAAGGAAGGCGAAGAAGGCACCCAAAAATACAACGAGGCCAAGGCCCATTACATCGCGCTGCTGACCCAGGCGCAGCAGCTGGAGTCGGCCGCGGCGGCCGGGCCGATGCTTCAGCGGCAGCGCGACCAGCTGGAGCTGGGACGCCAGCAGCTGCAGCTGATCGGTGCGTCGGCCGACCGGCGGGCGGTGGAGCTGGCGCGCACCCAGGCCCTGATCGACCTGCGCGAGCGCAACATCGACGCCGCCAGCCGGGAGGGGCAGGCCTATCTGGCCAACGCCGAAGCGCTCGCTCGGCAGAATTTGGCGCTGGAGCGGACCAACGCCGCCTACCAGGAGCTGGAGCAGTTCGGTGATCGCAGCTTCGACGCCATCCTGCAGAAGCTGTCCGCGGCCGGCAAGTCGACCCTGTCATGGGCCGACGCCATCGGCACCGTCAGCGTGGAGCTGCAGCAGCTCGCGCTGAAGATGGCCGTCATCAATCCGCTGAAGAACATGGCGATGGGCACCAACCTGCCCACACTGTTCGACCTGTTCGGCGGCAGCTCGCAACAGCAGCAGGGACAGTCCGGCGGCGGCTTCAGCCTGACCGGCGGCTCCAACGGGTCGGGCTCCCTCAGTCTCGGCAACCTGGTGTCGAAGGCGTCCGGCGGTTGGCTCGACCGCCAGCTCGGCGGCGGCATCGGCAGCGCCGCCAGCTGGCTCAACACCCCGGCCTATGGCGGCGGCGCGGTGCTCAACACCGGGCAGGTGGCACAGCAGGCTGCCGGGATCGGCACCGGCGCCCGCGAGCTGGCCAGCGAGGCGATGCCCCTGGCCGGGTCGCCCGGCGCCGGTGGCGTCACATACGGCGACATGCTGGGCGGCGGCATGTACGGCGTCGGCGCAATCATGAATTTCGCCAACGGCCAGGTGGTCAGCGGCATCGGCAACACGGCTGCGGCTGTCATGTCGTTCATCCCCGGCCTGCAACCCTTCGCGCCGGTCGCGGCGATTGCAGGTCAGATTCTGCAGGGATTCTTCGGCAAGAACCGCGGCGCGCCGGCGGCTGGTGCCGCGGTCGAATACACCGACACCCGCCAAACCGGGGCGGGGGCGGCGACGGACAATGAGGGCGACCCCCAGCAGGCCCAGCAGCTGCTCCAGAGCATCGACGCCGCCACCAAGCAGTTCATCGCGCTGACCGGCGGAAAGACCAACGGCGCGTTCGGGATCGCCGTCGAGGCGAAGGAGGGCAAGTTCCGCGTCCGCAACGGCGGTGCCGGCGGTCAGCTGGGCGAGTCCTTCGCCACGCTCGACGAGGCGGTGATCGCCGGGCTGCGCCACAACATCGAGGCTGGCCTCGTCAGCGTGTCGGCCGACGTCGCCAAGGCGGTCGCCAACAGCACCACCGACGACATCAACGAGTTCATGGCCGACGTCAACTTCGCGCAGGGCTTCCGCGTGCAGTTCGACGCCATGAACGCGGCGCTCGACCCGACGGCCAACCTGCTGAAGACCTTCACCGAGAACGCCAAGTCCATCGGCGAGGCGGTGAAGACCAACATCACCGATTGGCGCAGCAAGGCCAGCGAGCTGGGGCTGGTCACCGAGACCGAGCTGACCGCCTCCGCCCGCAAGGGCATCGAGGCGATGATGGGTCTCGGCCCGGCCACCAAGCCGCTGGTGGGCATGGCCGCGGCGACCAAGCAAGCCGAGATCGAGTTCGAACAGTTCCGGCCGGCCCTGCTGTCGCTCGGCTACACCACCGGCGAGGTGGCCGAGCTGGCGGCGCGCTACACCCGACGCCTGCAGGACAGTTACGCCGACGCGGTGGCCTATGTGCAGCGGCAGGGTGCCGTCGCCATCGAGGCGCTGATCGACCCCAACGCCAAATCCAGCGCGCTGGACCGGCTGCAGGGGCTGGGGCTCGACCGCACCGACGCGGCGGTGACCGCCCTTGCGGCCACCATCGAGGGGGTGGAGCGGGCAGCCTCCGCCGGAACGCTGACCATCGAGGCCGAGCGGGCCGCCTTGGGCCGGCTGAACAGCGCGCTCTACGACGGCACCATCACCGGCGACCAGTACACCGGCATGGTGGGCTATCTGACCCAGGCGTGGCAGGACAGCGCCGACGCCGCCCAGACGGCGGCGGAAAAGGCCAAGGCGCTTGCCTCCTACCAGAGCGACATCGCCAGCCGGATGGTTGCGGCGCTCGGCAACAGCCGCGGTGCCGGGCTGATCGCGCTGGACGCCCAGCAGGCCGCCGCCCTGGCTGCCGCCACCGCGGCCGGCTACGACACCACCCAGCTGCGCCTGGTGCAGATGGCCGAGCGGGCGAGCCAAGCCTTCACCCTGGCCCAGCAGGACCTGCTGGACGCCTACGACCGCGAGATCGCCGCCAAACAGCAGGTGGTCGACTCCATCCAGTCCGGCGCCATCGCCCTGCTGCAGGCCGCCCGGCAGTTCAAGGACGCCCGCGCCGCCCTGCGCGAAGGCGACGACTCGCCGCTGGCGCCGCGCCAGAAGATCCAGGAGGCAACCGACCGCTTCGACGCCGCCTATGCGGTGCTGAAGGACAGCCGCTCGACCGATGCCGACAAGGGCGCCGCCCGGCAGACCCTGCTGCAGGTCGGCCCCACCCTGGTGGCGCTGGAGAAGGCGGCCAGCGGCGGCACCGCGTCGGTGCTGTTCGACAAGGTCGACAAGGTCTTTGCCGAGCTGGGCGACACCGGCGGGCTGAGCCTCGACACCGCCACCCAGGACCTGCAGGTGGCGCAGGACCAGCTGAAGGAGCTGCAGAAGGCCCGCGCCGAGGCCGCGGCGATCGGGCAGCGCCAGCTCGGCAGCCTGTCCGGCCTGCGCGACGTCATGGACCAGAGCTATGCCGTCTGGCAGGCGGCGCTGACGCCGCTGATGCAGCTGACCGGCACCAACGACAACCGGCCGCACTACAGCGCGCCGGCGGCGGTGCAGTCGGCCTGGGACGGGCTGTCGGCCGAACAGCAGCACGGCATCGCCCGCGCCATGGGTTGGGGCGGCCAGCTGGACGAGGCCTTCAATCTGTGGCTGGCCACCTCCACCCAGCGCGCAAGCACTTTCGGCGCCGACGTCACCGCCATCGCCGGCGGGGCTCGCTATGCCGCCTCCGAAACGGTGCAACGGGCATGGGATGCACTGACGGAGGCGCAACGGCTCGCAGCAGTTCGCGGCGCCGGTTACGACGGTGGGATCGACAGCGGCTTGAACGCCTGGGCGGCACTTGGCCATCGGCCCGCTTTCGAGGCGAATGTTTTGGCGCAGGCCCGGGCCGCCGGCATCCCGGGCTTTGCCACCGGCGGTATTTCCTACGGGCCGCAGCTGGCGTGGGTGTCGGAAGGCGCCCACAGCGCCGAGGCCCATGTGCCGCTGCCGGACGGCCGGCGCATCCCGGTGGCGCTCGACCTCCGGCTGCCCGGCAGCGGCCTGGAGCCGCCGGCACCGACGGTCTCCTTCCGCCGTCCCGACCTCGATGCCGGCGGCGCCGGCGTGGCCGAGCTGCTGGAGGCGGTGGAGGGCCTGCGCGACGAGGTCCGCGCCATCGGCCGCGACGCCCTCACCCAGCGCGCCCGCATCGGCGCCGATGCCGCCGCCCTGCTGGCCCGCGTCGAGGCCGCCACCAGCGACCTGCCCAGAAAACTCGCCAACACCCGGAGGGCCGCCTGATGACGGTGCGTCTCGTCGACCTCACCCTGTTCCACCGCCCCAGCGGCCACCGCCACCGGCTGCCGCTGGCCAGCTTCCCCGGCTACCAGTCCGGCCCGGCCGACGATCCGCCCAACGTCACCTGGCTGCCGCTGGTCACCGCCGGCGCCGACGCGTCGGTGTCGATCGGCAGCCTGGGGGCGGCGGACGGGCAGGCCGAGCTGCGGATCGGCGACCTGGTGCTGCGCAACGAGGCCACCCGCAACCCGGCGCAGCGCTTCGCCACCCTGCAGGACCTCGACAGCGGGGAGTGGCTGCGCGTCGCCCTCGACGACCGGCCGCTCAACCTGCTGCTGAGCGGCGACTATGTCATCCAGTCGGTGACCGAGCGCGAGATCGAGGACGGGGCGCCGCTGGCCGAGGCGGTGACCGTCTGGACCGCCCGGGTGGGTCAGCCCAAACCCAAGCGCACCGAGATCGCCCTGCCGATCTACGACCGGCGCCTCGACTACGACACGCCGATCCAGACCGAGCGCTACAAGGGCACCGGCGGCTATGAGGGGCCGGCCGAGCTGAAGGACACGCTGAAGGAGCTGCCGCTCGGGCACTGCCCGATGGCGCGGCCGACCTATCTCGGCATCGTCGACGGCTTCCACCGCTGGTCCGTCGGCGGCGGCAAACCGGTGCAGGACGTGCCGCGTGGCTGGTCTTCCGGTGTCGCGGTGACCAGGGAGGCCGCCGGGGTGCCGAGCGACAACGCCCACTTCACGGTCGACCTCGCCAGCGGGATCGTCACCACCACGGTGAAATATGCCGACTTCCGCGTCGAGGTGCTGGGCCGGATTTTCGGCGGGGTCTACCGCCGTTACATCGGCGAGCTGATCGCCGCCCTGGCCACCGACGCCGGGCTGGCCGGCACGGTGGACAGCGCCGGCATGGACGCCGTTCCGCGCACGGTGGGGCTGTTCCTCGCCGCCGGCGACGCCACCACCCACGCCGCCGCCTATGCCAAATTCGTCGGCAGCGTGCCGCGCGGCGGCTGGTATGTCGGCACCGCCGGCCAGCTGGTGGTGACCCGCGTTCCCCGTCCCACCGCCGCGGCGGCGGTGCGCGCCTACAGTGCCGCCGCCGGCACCACCACGGGCCTGCAGTATGTCGAGGGCCAGCACAACCCGCCGGCCAAACAGGTGGTGCTGCGCTGCGCCCACAACCCCAGCCCGTCCAGCAGCGCCGCCAGCGACGCCTCGGCGGCCGACGCCACCCGCTGGACCCAGGAGTGGGTGGAGGTGCCGTCAACGGTGGACGAAACCATCGCCGCCGCCTGGGGCAGCGCGGCCAAGGTGGCCACCGTCGAGACCGCCCTGACCTTCAGCGCCGACGCCGCGGCCGAGCTGCCGGCCTGGGTGGCCGAGCTGTCGGCGCCGCCCACCCTTTACGAGCTGCCGGCGCTGGACGGGGCGCCCGGCGTCTGGATCGGCGACACCGTGACGGTGGAGGACGACATCGCCGGCTTTGCCGAGGGGGCGCCGGTGGTGGTCTATGGCCGCACCGTCGCCGACCGCAGCGGCGGCGCCACCCTCTACGTGGCGCGGTGAGCCATGGCGACCGGACTGCTGGCCCATATCAACGAGCTGTCGGAACAGGATTGCGCCATCACCGGCGTTGCTGCCGACTGGGCGGCAACGGCGCCGCTCGATGCGCTGAAGACGCTGCCGCTGGTGGACGCCGCGGTGTCCACCCGGATCGGCACCCGGGATGAGCCGGTGGTGCTGGAATGGGAGTGGCCGCGGCCGATCGACCTGACCTATGCCGGGCTCTACCGCACCAACCTGTGGAAGACCGGCCGCATCCGGCTGGAGGCGTTCAAGACCAGCGCGCGGACCTCGCTGGCCTTCAGCACGCAGTTCGCCGGCGGCATCGACCGCCTGGTGCTGCCTGGGCTCCACGATCCCAAGACGCTGCGCTTCGGCGGTGAGAACACCGTGCTGGGCCAGCTGGGCGCCCGGGAGTTCCTGCGCTACCCGACCAACATCCATGTGACGATGCCGCTGTGCAGCGCGCAGGTGCTGCGCTGGACGATCTACGGCCCGGCCTACCGGGTGACCGGCAGCCGCTACAGCACCACCGAGCAGGCCTATCGCATCGGCTTCGGCTGGGCCGGCGACAGCCTGGCAATCGACCGCCATGTCGGTGCGTCGGCGGAGGGCTACCGCCGCGGCGGCAAGGTGACCGAGCTGGCCGGCGGCGGGGTGGCGGTGGAGCCCGGGCGCGGCCGGCGCACGGCCACTCTGGACCGCACCGTCAACGAGGCCGGCGACCGCGACCGCCTGTTCGACCTGGTCACCTTCCTCGACGCCGACCGGCCGGCGGTGTGGCTGCCGGACACCGACAGCGCCTTCGACTGCTACCGCTACGGCGGGCTTTTCCAGGTCATCGAGGACTTCAGCCAGAAGTACCTGAACGACCTGCACAGCGCCGCCACGATTTCCCTTGGTGAGGTGACGACATGACGACGCTGGCCACCATGCTGGCGGCGGCCTTGCGGCTGCTGGGCTACTACAACGGCAACGATTACAGCGCCGACAATCCGGGCGGCATGTCCGGTGTCGGCGGCATGGCGACCAATTGGGAACCCTGTATCCAGGACATCGGCACGGTGGCCAACGGGGTGGGGGAGGTCGCCGGCACCATCGCCGCCGCGCAATCCACCATTGCACTGGTCTGGGATGCCGCCACCGCGGCGGCCGACCCCGGCGCCGGCAAGCTGCGCGCCACCACCGCCACTCCGGCGCTGGGCAGCTACAGCCTGCTGGTGTCGGCCACCGACTCCGCCGGCGCCGGTATCGGCGCCATGCTGTCGGAGCTGGGCAGCAGCAGCTCGGCCACCAAGGCGCGGGCGCGGTTGGTGGCGGTTGGGGATGCCTCCAAGTACCTCGACCTGCAGGTTACAGGCGTTTCGGGCGCGGGGGCTTACCGGACGGTCGCCGTGACCTGCATCGGCGGACCCGGTGGATTTGGCGCAGGCGATGCCATTGCGCTGGGTTGGGTGCGGTCCGGCGACAAGGGCGATGCCGGCGGCGCCACCCTTCCGGCGGGGACGCTTGCGGCGCCCGGCTTGGCAGTTTCCGGCGATAGCAACACCGGCCTTGCGCAGGTCGGTGGGGCTGACAGCTTGAGCATGGTTGGCGGCGGCGCTGAAGTTATTCGGGCCTCTCCGAACGCAGCCAAGGTCTACGGCGCTCTGACGGTGGGTGATCGTGGCGACGGGTTTGGAAGTGCACTGACGCTTACCCCCGGGTCTGGGCCAGACTGGCACGTCTATTCAAGGGCCGGCGATGGCGCGCTGGTGGTCTTCCATCACAAAAACCGCTTGGGCACCACCGTGGCAACGGAAGTTATGGTGCTGAAAGATGGCGATATCGTCGATTTTGCGCGGCGCCCGACCGTAGGTGGCCTGCCGATTTCCGGCGGCTTCACGCCCGCCACGTTGTCGGCCTCCTACACCGTGCTGTCTACCGACGCGGGCAAGCTGATTGAGTGCACGGCCGGTCTGACGCTGGCGCTCACCGCTGCGGCGATGGCGGGTAACGGGTTCACGTTCGCGGCGTGGAACAACAGCACCGGGGCCGTCATCGTCGATCCGAGCGGTTCGGAGCTGATCAACGGTGGCTCGACGCTGACGCTCTTGGCCGGGCAGTGGGCTATCATCACCTGCACCGCGTCGGCGTGGAAGGCGCTGACGCAGACCACGCGATCATCATGCGTGTTGTCGTCCACCGACAAGGAAAGCGGGCTGGTCATCACGAACGGTGGCCTGACCGCGTCGGTTGCCAGCGGTGGCGCGATGCAGTCGGGCCGCGGCACCGTGGCGTTGTCGGGGCAGAAGTATTTCGAAGTCGCCCTCGACATCGTCGCCACGTCCGGTCTTACCGCCATCGTCGGCATAGCGACCGCGGCGGCGACATTTGGGTCCACATTCGGTCTCGCGACATCCGCCAACGGCTACGGGTTTGCGAGCGACACCGGCAACAAACTCAACAACTCGTCGCAATCGGCTTACAGCTCGTCTTGGGGTACGGCCGGACATGTTGTCGGCGTCGCTTACGATGACGTGAGTACGCCCGGCACAGTCAAAGTTTGGCTGTCCATAAATGGCGTGTGGCAGGCATCCGGTAATCCGGCGACGGGCGCCAACCCTGCCTTTTCCATCTCTGCCGCAACATTCTATCCGGCGATCACGCTCAAGAACGGCGGCCAAGCCACCGCCAGATTTACCGCGGCACAATGGTCCTACTCTGCCCCGGCTGGGTTCACTCAGATTTCGTGAGGATGACGATGATCAAGACATGCCCGCCGTACGATCCGGCGACCCATCGTCCTGTTCCGGACGCTTTCGATGAGATGCCCGACGGGGCCGGTGGCGTCGAGCTGGTGCAGCGCATCGAGCCGATTCCCCTGGCGGAGGTGAGGGCCGCACGCAAGGAAGCACTTGCGGCATTGCGCTGGGAACGGGAATGCAGCGGCATCACGATGCCGGACGGGTCCTTCATCGCTACCGATGACCGCTCCAAGACGCTGCTCAATGGGAAGTACCGCACGGCGGAGAAGTATCCGGAGCGTCTCCACCGATGGAAGGGACCGGAAGGCGAAGTCACCCTGACCAGCGGGCAGGTGATCGCCATCGGGGATGCCGTTTCCGATTACGTGCAAGCGTGTTTCGACCGGGAACTCGACCTGATCGCGGACATCGACGCGGCGGAAACAGCCGTTGCGGTTTGGGCTGTGGACATCGCCACCGGCTGGCCTTGACGCCGCGACAACACTCCAACCCCTGATCCACCCGGCCGCCAGCGAGCGGCCTTTTTCATGCCTGGAGGATCCCATGCGTGCCATTCCGCAAGCCGCCGTCGACCTGGTGAAGGAGGCCGAAGGCCTGCGCCTCACCGCCTACCCGGATCCCGCCACCGGCGGCGCTCCCTGGACGATCGGCTACGGCCACACCGGCCCGGACGTCCGGCCGGGCCTGCGCATCGACAAGGCGCAGGCCGAGCGGCTGTTGCAGGCCGACCTCGACACCGCCGCGGCGGTGGTCGACCGCGCCGTCACCGTGGACCTGACCGACAACCAGCGCGGGGCGCTGGTGGCTTTCGTCATGAACATCGGGGCCGGCCGGAAGGCCAAGGGCAAGGACGCCGGCAAGGACGGGTTCGTAACTCTGAAGAGCGGCCAGCCCTCCACCCTGCTGCGCAAGCTGAACCTTGGTGACGCTGCCGGCGCCGCGGCCGAGTTCGCCAAATGGACGCGCGGCAACGGCAAGGTGATGCCCGGCCTGGTCAAGCGCCGGGCGGCCGAGGCTGCCCTGTTCCTGTCGGACGAGGTCCACCCGGTGAGCCGGGTTGCCGAGCCGGCACCGGCGATGAAGCCGATGGCCAAGTCGGTCAGCGCCGTCAGCGGTGGCGGTGCGCTCGGCCTCGCCGGCGTCGCCGTCCTGCTGGACCAGGCGCGCGACGTCTCGACCGCCATCAAGGGGCTGCTGGAGACCTTGCCGTCGGGCGCGCTGGGCTGGGCGGTGGCCGCCCTGCTGGGGCTGGCGGTGGCGGTGATGCTCTACCGGCGCTGGGACGACCAGCGCAAGGCGGCCTGATGCTGGCCTTCCTCACCACGGGCTGGGGCCGGGTGGCCGCCGGCCTGATCCTCGCCAGCCTGGTGCTGGCGGGGATCGCCACCTTCGGCGCGCTTCAGCGCCAAGCCGGGCGGCAGGACGCCGTCCTCGAGTCGACCACGCAGGCACTCCGGAACGCAGAGGTGCGCCATGGGATTGAGGATGATCTGCGCCAGCATCCTGCTGGCGCTGCTGAACGGCTGCACGACCGGTGGAGCCGGGACTGAGGAGGGCTGTGCCGCCTTTTGCCGATCTACACCAGCCGGGTCGATATGTTCAACGATGCTACGGCCGAACAACTGCTGACGCACAAACTGACTCATGCCCGGTTGTGCGGCGGGATACCTCTGACCGAAGTCGGCTTTTGACTGCAACCGCTGTGCGTACAAATTCATTGCTCGTTGCCCACTCGATGTGTAGGAGAGCAACGCGATCATTTATAAAGAGGGAATCATGTCTGAGGATGAGAAGCAAGTTCCCGGACGGGTTGCGGCAGAGGACTATAGACGGCAAAGGCAGGAGGCAGATTACGGTCGTGATAGCTTCGCAAAAGAAGCTCGGGAGGGTTTTCATGAGTACATGAAGACAGGTCGCGATCGGATGATCAAGCTTGCTCGACCCTATACATCCAGTGAGCAAGAAGCAGAGGCCCTTGCCGACAAAGTTATGAAAGAGGTAACAACAGCTGATATTTCACAGTACGACGACCCTACGGGGAGCCGAGTAATCAAAGACATCGTTAGCAAAATTGATAAGGCTTGTGCTGAATGCAAAATACCCATGCGTGAGGGCGTTGTTGTGGGCGTCTCCGTAACAAGTGGGTTGCACGCCTACCAGAGCGAGGTGCTGGCGACCGATGCTAGCATTATCGATTTTGCTATTCCGTTCCTTTCGTTCTGCAACCAAGTAGCAATTCTAGTGACCAGATTGCTGTCACACTCGCGAAGTGAGGATGAAAAAGTCATAAACTGTGATCCTGAGTGTGTACGCGTTCTTTTGGCCAATGATAACATTATGCTCGCAATATGGAGTGAATTAATCGCCCATTACGCAATAGAAGGTCAGATGATGAAGTTACCAAGATTGCCTATCGACAATGAAAGGTTATCCACCAGAGTGAGTATACTATATTCGATGGAGCTTTTTGCTGTGGCTCATGAATATGGACATCACGTTCTGATGCATGGTGTGGTGGAAAGCTCCAGCCCGTCGGGCGACGGGACTGCTATGGAGCATGACGCCGACACCTTCGCACGGATGATCTCAATGGTGATCGGATGCCTTAGCGAACCACCAAATGCATTCGCAACGTCGGGAGTTGGTGCGGTGCTGATGCTTGGAGCACTCGAATTAGTGCGACGGGCTAGGCACGTACTCGAGACAGGTAATACCGCGTTTCCTCCCCGTAAGATCCATCCGCCCTTTCATGAGCGCATCATCCGCATTGGAGAATTCGATAGCTTTGCGCCCGAGGAGTTCCATGAACAGTATTCTGCTATGAGAAAAGATTTTTTTGACATCGTGCAAGTGATCTGGGCTGCTGTTGAACCCGTAATGCTGGGTATGCATCATGTGGGTGGGGTGAAGTTGTCCCCCCGCGAAGAGGCTCGCGTGGACTGGCTTTCTCTCATCTGAATGGCACCTATTTGTGCAGTTTGGCTTCAGTGCCTTTAGGAAGGTGCTTCCTTGCTGAAGGCTTTGGAGCTCTCTGACACAGAAAGTGCGGTTGCAACGATGTCACCGCGTGCACAAAATTCCGTAATCTTATACCTGTCAGGTTAACATATTTGCGTAATAATATGTTATGTTTTGGGAGATGATTGAAATTCACAATAAAATATTAGTGAGCATATTTTTTTAAATTCGACAAATAAAGCGGTGATAATGTAAGCTCTTCTATATTATTTACTTTACGCTTCTCTGCGGAGAAGTATGCATAAAACTATGCGAATTCGTCGAACAGTTCTCAGTGATGTGAGGAAAATTCTTATTTCTTTAAAGTTCCCGTCAAATGCTCGTCTGGCAGGTTGAGACCGTTGATTTTGC
This sequence comes from Azospirillum lipoferum 4B, assembly GCF_000283655.1. Classification (NCBI taxonomy): domain Bacteria; kingdom Pseudomonadati; phylum Pseudomonadota; class Alphaproteobacteria; order Rhodospirillales; family Azospirillaceae; genus Azospirillum; species Azospirillum lipoferum. Next base: position 461,306 of record NC_016585.1, read on the forward strand.
TTAGCTTCGGACCAGTCCTAATCAGCGCTCTTAGTAAGAAAACCGTATCCTAAGGGACTGTGGAACCATATGCAAAACGGGCGGCCGCTTCACCGCGACCGCCCATCAAAGGAAAAGACGTATATCTTCCTTGTCTAACCCATTGAAAATTCTAGTTTTCTGCAGATTGTTTCAATCTGTCATAGCCGCGCGCGCCATGGTCATGTCCTGCCCGGACGCCGGAAATAGCCGCTTCGGTAGGGATCTGCCCATGGCGTATGAAGGGGCACCGGCCTGTCCCTGACCGTTTCGCCGACCCGCCTTACTTGCCTCAAAAGCTGCGGGCGGTCCGCCAAGCGCGGCAACCGCCGGGGCAACGGAGCGGTGCATACGCAGATACTATCCTTTTGGACAGCTGCGGTATCCCTCAGGATGCGCCCGCGACGGCGGCAAAGCCCCTACAGTATTAGGGTCGATCCGGGAGGGGTTCCATGTTGCAGGACGATGCCGTGACGGCCGGTTCTCTGGCCATCTCCGCCACGTTCCTGCCACTGACGCTGGCCGCATCCGGCAGGCAAGACAAGCAATCAAGAACCTGCCGGGTGCGGACCGGGCGGCGGTGCATCATGCCGCCATCGCCCCCGCCCTGCGGCGATTCCCAACGGGAAGGAAATCCACCATGGTCTCTCGCATGGCTCGGATCGTTCATATGGGAAAACTGGGCGGCTATGCGGCTCTTCTGGAGGGCACGCTGCTTGAACTGGACGGCCGTCTGCTCTGGCCTTCGACGGGGGCGCTGAGCGAGGCGATGCGGCGCGCCGGCATCCAGCCGTCGGACCTGATCCTCGACACCCGCTCGCCCGTCGGGGCCATGACCTCCGTGACGGTCAACGGATCGGCGGCCGGACTGCTCCGCTCCGGCGCTCTGGCGATGGCGGCGTGACGCCGGTCAGGTGGGCGACCACGCTGCCGAAATCGCTGTCCGTCTCCAGCCGCACCGGCAGGGGCGGATAGCCGGCGGCGACCGGGGCCAGCCACAGATCCACCGGCGGCCGGTCGGCCGGGTTGCTCCGCTGCCAGAAGCGGCCGGTCGGGCCCGACTTGCCATATCCCGCCACCGGCTTGTAGCTGACCCGGCATTGCTGGGCGACCCCGGAGAAGACCGAATACCGTGACGGATCGACGATCCGCCGCCCCACCTCGGTGAACATCATGTCATAGCGGCGGCGGCCGTCGAACACCGGCAGCGAGCGGTCGCAATGCTGGCTCGCCCCCACCGCGAGCAGCAGGTCGAGCACGGCGGACAGCGGGTCCAGCGTACCGCGCTGCAGGGCGGGCGGCACCGGCTCGCGGTCGTCGGTCTCCGGCGGGGGAGTGACGGTGGCGGATACATCGCCCTGCGGCCCGTAGGTCAGCGTTACGGAGCGCGGCTCCCCGCGGAACTGGCTGGATTGCCGGTGGCTGGCCGGCCTCAGGTCCTCGCCCTGGCGGTGGCCGTCGCTCTGCGATTCCGTCTTCCAGCTGAACAGGCGGCCGATGGTGCCCCCGGTCACCGCCGACACCGCGATCCGGTAGCGGTCGCCGGTCACCTCCAGCGTCGCATCCACGTCCAGTGCGGTGACGCCGCCGACGAACACGCGGTAGGTCGCCCTCACCGGCTCTGCCATGGCCGCCGGTGCGGCGAGTGTCAGCAGGGGGAGCGACAGGCCGGCGGCCAGCAGGGCCGTTCCGAAACGGTCGGGGAGGCGGTGAGGGCTGGGATGGGGCACGGTCCGGGGCTCCTGCGGGCGGCGAAATCTTTTTTAAGATGGTGATGAATCTGGTGCTTGACACCCGGCAGGGAAGGCCGTAGAAACCCGCCCACCGCAGCGGCGGGGCCGACGACAGACGGTCGCGACGCTCCCGGGAAAGTCAGCCGGATCGGTTGAACGGAACGGGGCAAAGAGTTTCAGGGTTCGGGCGCGTAGCTCAGCGGGAGAGCATTCGCTTCACACGCGAAGGGTCACAGGTTCAATCCCTGTCGCGCCCACCATCAAAAAGGCTTCGGACGAAAGTCCGGAGCCTTTTCCTTTCCCGGCCATTCTGCCAGGGGCGCAGCCGCTGCAAGCGGTGAGGCGCGGCGGAGCCACAGGAAAAACGCGCATTATATAATTCTTATATAGCGGGCGAATCCGCGGTCGATTGACGCAGATCAGCCCCGTTTGCGTTGCAATACGGTAGATAGGGTCATTCCCTGTCACCCGTTTCGGAAAGCCTCACCTCATGGACGATACCCGCATCGCTCTGCTCTCTGTTGCCCTGCTCGTCGTGGTCCTCGCCATCATCATCGGCTCGGTGGTTTTCGTCCCGTCCTTCACCGCCCTGCTCGCCACGCTGCTGGCCTGGGCGAACCTGGCCTATCTGGTCGGCATCACCATCAAGCGCTGATGTTCCAGGGTCGACGCGGCGGGGAAGGGGATGCCTTCGCCGCCGCTTCGGCAACAGTCTGTCTTAGGGAAAGCTTTTCTGGACAGGAACGGTCCGACGCGTTATCCAGCCCGCGAATTCGACGCGCAAGGACCGCCGCCATGACGTTGACCGCCGCCCAGACCTCCAGCGACCTGCCGATCCTGAGGACGGTCGAGGATCTGCGAGCACAGGTCGCGGCCTGGCGTGCGCAGGGGCTGACCGTCGCCCTGGTGCCGACGATGGGGGCACTGCATGACGGGCATCTGGGCCTTGTGCGGCGCGGGCGGGAATTGGCCGACCGGGTGGTCGCCAGCGTCTTCGTCAACCCGACCCAGTTCGCTCCGCATGAGGATTTCGACCGCTATCCTCGTGACGAGGCCGGCGATTCCGCCAAGCTCCTGTCGGCGGGCTGCCACACTCTGTACGCCCCCACCGTACGCGCCATGTATCCGGAGGGGTTTGCCACCGCCATCTCGGTCGGTGGCCCGGCGGAGGGGCTGTGCGGTGCCTTCCGGCCGCAGATGTTCGGTGGCGTCGCCCTGGTGGTGACCAAGCTGTTCCTGCAGGCCCTGCCCGATGTCGCGGTGTTCGGCGAGAAGGACTATCAGCAGCTGATGGTGATCCGCCGCTTCACCCGCGATCTCGACATCCCCGTCCGCGTCGAAGGACTGCCGACGGTGCGCGAGGTCGATGGGCTCGCCATGTCCTCCCGCAATGCCTATCTCAGCGCCGAAGAGCGCGCACGCGCTCCGGAGCTGCACCGGGCACTGACCGCGGCGGCCGAGGCTCTGGCCCGCGGGGCCGAGGCCGAGGGTGTTCTAACCGGGATCCGCAGCCGCATCTCCGAGGCTGGATTCGGCGCCATCGACTATGTCGAGCTGCGCGATGCCGCGACGCTGGAGCCGGTGACCGCCGTCGTCCGCCCGGCCCGTCTCCTGGCCGCCGCCTGGATGGGCAAGGCCCGGTTGATCGACAACGTACCGGTTGCGCCCGCCGGCTGATCGGGCGGATTGTTTCCTGCACGGTTCGATCGGCATTTGACCGGCCTTTGTTGCAGGCTTAGAATCGCCGGCGATGGGACTTTTGACCCCCGTGATCGGGGGCGGAAAGGCGATCTTGCGGCTCGTCCGTCGCAACCGGCATGGGGAAACGGTGTCCCTGATGCCGCTGGTTCTGTTCGGCCTGCTGCTGCTGCTGGCAGCACTCGGCACCACGGGTGCCGTGGTGGCAAGCAAGAACCGCGCACCTGCGCCCCAGGCACAGCCGGGGGGCGACAAGAAATACGCCGCCCTGCCGATGATGACCTTCACCTTGGGGGGAGGCGGCGCGCGGATGGTCGACGTCAAGGTTCTGCTTGAGATCGACCGGACGGTGGACGGCAAGGTCGCCGATCCCTTCGTCCCCCGCATCTCCGACCAACTGTCCGACCGCATGCGCCAGATCGACCCGCAACAGCTGACGGGCGCCGATGGGGCGAAGCTGATGAAGAGCACGATCGCCGGTGTGCTCGACCGCGAATTGCGCGGCGTGCGGGTGAAGGAGATTCTGCTGGACCGGATGGTGGTGCGGTAGAAAAGGGCGGGGCAGGCGCCGCGAGGACGCCCGCCCGCTCCAATCACTCTGCCCCTATCACTCGGCCGCCACGGCGGCGCGGCGCTGGGCGTCGCGCGACTGGCGGCCTTCCTTCAGCTTTTCAGCCAGCAGGAAGGCCAGCTCCAGCGACTGGCTGGCGTTCAGGCGCGGGTCGCAGGCGGTGTGGTAGCGGAGCGCCAGATTGTGGTCGGTGATCGCCTGGGCGCCGCCGGTGCACTCCGTCACGTCCTGGCCGGTCAGCTCGAAATGCACGCCGCCGGCATGGGTGCCTTCGGCCTGATGCACCTCGAAGAAGCCGCGCGCCTCGGCCAGCACGCGGTCCACGGGCCGGGTCTTGTAGCCCGTGGTCGACTTCACCGTGTTGCCATGCATCGGGTCGCAGGACCACACCACCGTGCGGCCTTCGCGCTGAACCTTGCGCAGCAGCGGCGGGAACTTCTCCGCCACCTTGTCGGAGCCCATGCGCACGATCAGCGTCAGGCGCCCGGCCTCGTTGGTCGGGTTCAGGATGTCGATCAGGCGGATCAGCTCGTCCGGGTCGGTGGTCGGGCCGCATTTCAGGCCGATCGGGTTCTTCACCCCGCGCAGGAACTCGACATGGGCGCCGTCGGGTTGGCGGGTGCGGTCGCCGATCCACAGCATGTGGGCGGACACGTCGTACCAGTCGCCGGTGGTGCTGTCGACGCGGGTCAGCGCCTGCTCGAACGGCAGCAGCAGCGCCTCGTGGCTGGTGAAGAAGTCGGTCTCGCGGATCTGCGGCGTCGTCTCCGCGGTGATGCCGCAGGCGGCCATGAAGGCCAGCGCCTCGTCCAGGCGGGTGGCCAGCTCCTGGAAATGCTCGCCGGCCGGCGACTTCTCGACGAAGCTCAGCGTCCACTGATGGACCTTGTGCAGGTCGGCGTAACCGCCCTGGGCGAAGGCGCGCAGCAGGTTCAGCGTCGCGGCGGCCTGGGTGTAGGCCTGCATCATGCGCTCCGGATCGGGAACGCGGGCCTCGCTGGTGAAATCGAAGCCGTTGATGATGTCGCCGCGGTAGGACGGCAGCTCGACCCCGCCGATGTCTTCCATGTCGGCCGACCGCGGCTTGGCGAACTGGCCGGCCATGCGGCCGACCTTGATGACCGGGATCGAGGCGCCGAAGGTCAGCACCACGGCCATCTGCAGCAGGACGCGGAAGGTATCGCGGATGTTGTTGGGGTGGAACTCGGCGAAGCTCTCGGCGCAGTCGCCGCCCTGCAGCAGGAAGGCCTGGCCGGCAGCGGCCTCGGCCAGCTTGGCCTTCAGCCGGCGGGCTTCGCCAGCAAAGACCAGCGGCGGATAGGAGGACAGACGTTGCTCGACCGCCTCGACCTTGGACTGGTCGGGATAAGTCGGCAACTGCTTCGCCGGTTTCGTCTTCCAACTGGCGGGTGTCCAACGCTCGACCATGACGCGCCTGCTCTTCCTTGACGATTGCGGAACGGGGGCCGGGCGGGCGGCGAACGACCGGCGGCGAATCCCGTTGGGGGGTACTCTATAGCGCGACTCGCGGTAACTTTTCCACAGTTTCGGCCCGGCTGCCGGCAATGCTGTGCCGCGGCACCCGACGCTCCGCCACCGGGAGTGATTTCAGATGAAAGGAAGTTCGCGTCGGCGCCGCTGGCGGCGGGGGCTTGCGCCCTTTATACATCGGGGCAACCGGTCACCGCCCCCCGATCATTGGCCTCAATCATTGCCCGAGAGGAGCCATTTTGGTGAAAGCGACATCCTGGCGGGCAAATCGCCTGTCCTCCTGGGGGCAGGCCCTGGCGGTCTACCGCGACCCGCGCGTGCTGGCGATCCTGTTCCTGGGCTTTGCCGAAGGGCTGCCGCTGGCGCTGACCGGGGCCACGCTGAGTGTCTGGCTGACCGAGGAAGGCGTCAGCCGGACCAACATCGGCCTGTTCGCGCTGGTCACCATGCCCTATGCGCTGAAGTTCCTGTGGGCGCCGCTGATCGACCGCATGAGGCTGCCGGTGATGACGCGGCTGTTCGGGCGGCGGCGCGGCTGGGCGCTGACGGCACAGGCAGCGCTGATCGCGGCATTGCTGGGGCTGGGCACCACCGATCCCGGACAGGATCTGTGGTGGACCGCCCTGTGCGCGGTGCTGGTCGCCTTCTGCTCGGCCAGCCAGGACATCGTCGTCGACGCCTACCGCGTCGAGGTGCTGGAGGAGCACCAGCAGGGCGCCGGTGCCGCGGTGCTGGTGCTGGGCTATCGTTTCGGCCTGATGGCGGCAGGGGCGGGCGCCCTGTTCATTGCGGAGGCCTATGGCTGGCGCACGGCCTATGAGGCGATGGCGGCGCTGGTGCTGGTGGGGATGGCGACCATCCTGCTGTGCCGCGAACCGAAGGAGCCGCCGCCCAGCGCCCGCGAAAGGCTGATCGCCGAGTGGCTGGCGCGCCGGCCGCACCTGTCGGGCCGCAGCGCGGTGGCGCTCGCCTGGCTCTATGGCGCAGTGGTGGCGCCCTTCCTGCAGTTCATGGAGCGGCGCGCCTGGGTGCTGATCCTGGCCTTCATCGCCAGCTACAAGCTGGGGGAGGTGCTGGCCGGCCAGATGTCGTCGACCTTCTACATCAGCCTGGGATTCACGAAGTCGGAGATCGCCACGGTCGGCAAGCTGTTCGGCCTGTGGGCGACCATCGCCGGCGGGCTGCTGGGCGGGCTTCTGGTCGGCAAGGTCGGGGTGCTGCGCGGCCTGATGATCGGCGGCATCCTGCAGATGGTGTCGAACCTGGGCTATGTCCTGCTGGCCTGGACCGGCCATGACGTCTCGATCCTGGCGGTGACGGTGGTGATCGACAATGTCTGCGGCGGCATCGCCACCGCGGCCTTCGTCGCCTATCTGTCGGGGCTGTGCAACGTCGCCTACACGGCGACCCAGTACGCGCTGCTGTCGAGCTTCTACAAGCTGGGCGGCGACCTGTTCGGCGCCTCGTCCGGCTGGCTGGCGGAGCGGATGGACTGGATCGGCTTCTTTTTGCTGTCGATGGCCGGCGCCCTGCCGGCGCTGTGCCTGCTGGTCTGGCTGATGGGTCTGCACCGCCGGGACCGGGAGAGCGCCGTCCCCGCGCAGTAACTGGCACTATGGTTTACAGCTCCAGCAGGCACGCTCCATCACGGATGCCCTTCTCCCCTTGCGGGAGAAGGGTTGGGATGAGGGGGGCGACGGCCGCAGCCCGCTGGGAGTTATGGATTTGCGACCCCTCACCCCAACCCCTCTCCCGCGAGGGGAGAGGGGCTTTCTCGGCATGCGCCGCTCAAGGGAGTGGTCAGCCCCCGGTGGTGGTCTTGGTCTTGCCGGCGCCCGGCCCGGCGCCCAGGTCGGCGCCGGTGATCGGATCGGCGTCGGGCTTGGACATGGTGCGGGCGGCCACCGCGTTGACCGCGGCCATTTCGGATGCGGCCAGCTTGACCGTCGGGTTGCCGTCGCCGCCGTTGACCGGGGCGTCGGTTCCCTTGATGTCCACGAACTCCCACTGGGTGCCCTGGTTCCAGGGGCCGCGCATGTCGCCTTCGCCCTGGCTCATGTTGTAGTACTTGTCGGTATATTCCGGCTTGCCCGGCAGCTTGCCCGGCGGGAAGTTGTTGTCGATGGCGTACAGCGCCTTCTCGAAGCTCTTCTGGTGGGCGACTTCGCGGGTCATCAGGAAGCCCAGCGCATCCTTCACGCCCGGATCGTTGGTGACGTTGATCAGGCGCTCGTAGATGATCTTGGCGCGCGCTTCCGCCGCGATGTTGGAACGCAGGTCGGCCGTCGGCTCGCCGATGCTGTCGATGTAGCCGCCGGTCCACAGCTGTCCGGCCGAGTTCACCAGGGCCGGGCCGCCGCCATACAGAAGCGACAGGGTGTGGCTGCCGTTGCCCTGGGTGATGTTGGCATAGAGGTCGGTGGTTTCCTCCGCCCCCTCGGCCAGCTTGCCCTTGGCGCCCTTGGTCAGCATGGCGACGATGGAGCCGATCACTTCCAGGTGGCTCAGTTCCTCGGTCGCGATGTCGATCAGCATGTCCTTGCGGCCCGGATCCTCGTCGGCGAGACCCTGGGTGAAGTAGCGCATGGCCGCGGCGAGTTCACCCTGCGGGCCGCCGAACTGTTCCAGCATCAGGCTGGCGAGCACCGGGTTGGGCTCCGACACGCGCACCGTGTACATGAGCTTTTTGTTGTGCATGAACATGCGAGGGACTCCTCCTGCGTCTGATGGCCCGCCTGGCGGGGGCCGAGGATCGGAGAAATCCGGACCGGCCCATCGCCGGGGATGCAGGGGAAACCAGCAGGAGGGGCCGTTCCGGATCGCTCACCCGTCCTCAACCGGGAGACTTTGGAAGCGTTCCAGAAGATCGTCCTGCGCCGGCGTATTATATCGACCGGTGTGTACTGGCTGGGCTGGAAGGGGCGTGGGAGACGGGGACCGGCATTCTGCCGGCCTCCGCCATCCTTTAACCGCTCTGCGGCAAGCCTTACTTGGCCTGCGCGCGGCAGGCGTCGAGTGCCGAAATCGCCTTGCGGGTGTCGTCGAGATAATAGGTGTAGGCGTAATCGTCGCTCTTCCCATCCATCTCCATGTACAGTTCATTGCCGTTCATCAGCGCGTTGATCGCGGTGGCGGAGGCGGGCAGGCCGACGGCGGCCATCGTGCTGTCGACGGCGACGCCCTGGACCTTCTCGCTCCATGACTTGTCGACCGCCAGGGAGATGGACAGCGTCTCCTTCTCCTTCAGTTTCCAACCGGTGTCCCGGAACACCATCACCATGGCCTGTCCCTGGTTGGTGTAGGCAAGCCCCACGCCGGCGGTGTCCTTGCTGTCCGTCTTCCATTCCTGGGAGATCGCGCAGTCCTTGTCGAGCTGCACGGTCCAAACGCCGATCTTCGTGTCGGCCTGGGCCGTTGCGACCGACGCCAGGACAGCCATGCCGGCGAACGCCGCCAAAATTCCGCGCATTTGCAAACAAACTCCCGATAAAGTCTTATATCGGGGCACTTTAGGAATTGCATTCGAGAGAAGTCCAGCCTCTTCGCCGGTCTGCCGCCGGGGAAGGAAAATCAGCGCCCCGGCCTTGCATTCGGATGCAGGGACCGGGGCGCCGGGCCGCTCAGATCTTCTTTTCCGGCTCCGCCTTTTCGCGCATCAGCACGAATTCCTCCGAGGTGGAGGGATGGAGCGCGATGGTTCGGTCGAAGTCGCGCTTGGTGGCGCCGCAGTTCAGCGCGATGGCCAGCGGCTGCATCATTTCCGGCGCGTCCATGCCCATCATGTGGCAACCCAGCACGCGCTGGCTCTCGCCGTCGACCACCAGCTTCATCAGCACCCGCTCGTCCCGGCCGGACAGGGTATGCTTCATCGGGCGGAAGCCGGCCTTGTAGATGTCGACCTGCGGGTATCTGGCGCGGGCCTGCATCTCCGTCAGCCCGACGGTGCCGAGCGGCGGCAGCGAGAACACCGCGGTCGGCACATTGTCGTAGCCGATATGCATGGGGTTGTCGTTGAACAGCGTCTCGGCCAGCGCACGGCCCTCGGCGATGGCGATGGGGGTCAGCGCCATGCGGTCGGTGACGTCGCCGATGGCATAGATGCTGTCCACGCTGGTGCGCGACCAGTCGTCGACCGGAATCGCGCCGGCCTCGTTCAGCGTGATGCCGACCTCTTCCAGGCCGAGATTCTTCGTGTTGGGGCGCCGGCCGGTGGCGGCCATAACCAGCCCCGCCGAATGCTCGCGGCCCATATGGTCGGTCAGGGTATAGCCGCCGGCCCCCTTTTCCAGCTTTACCGGCTTGCAGCGCGAAACGATGTTGATGCCGCGCTTGCGCATCTCCTGCGCCAGGGCGACGCGGATGTCGTCGTCGAACCCGTTCAGCAACTCGTCGCCGCGGATCATCAGCGTCACTTCGGAGCCCAGCCCGCGGAAGATGCTGGCGAATTCCACGGCGATGTAGCCGCCGCCGACGATCAGCACGGAATGGGGGAGCTTTTCGAGGTGAAGCGCCTCGTTGGAGGTCGCGGCGAGCTCGATCCCCTCGATCGGCGGCAGCGACGGCCAGCCGCCGGTGGCGATCAGGATGTTGCGGGCGGTGTAGCGCTTGCCGTCGACCTCCACCGTATGGCGGTCGACGATCCGGCCGAACCCCTCATACAGGGTCACGCCGGAGTTCTTCAGCATGGTGATGTAGATGCCGTTCAACCGGTCGATCTCGCGGTCCTTGCGCGAGATCAGCGTTTCCCAGTCGAAGGCCGGCGTGTGGGAGTTCCAGCCATAGCCGCAGGAATCCTCGAAACCGTCGCGGAACTGGGCGGCGTAGACCAGCAGCTTCTTCGGCACGCAGCCGCGGATCACGCAGGTGCCGCCGACGCGGCTGCCTTCGCAGATCGCGACCTTCGCGCCGTAGGACGCGGCGCGCCGGCTTGCGGCGACGCCCCCGGACCCCGCCCCGATGGTGAAGAGGTCGAAATCGAACTCGGCCACGGCCGTCTCCTTCCGCAACTTGACGCTTGAACGCCACGAACGGGTCCCGCGAACGGTCGCGGGCCTGCCGGATGTGGTCGGGCAGGATATGGGGAGGCGAGGGGCGTTGGGAAGCGCGCCGTCAGCGCAGCAGCATATCCTGGATCAGCACTTGCCGAAGCTTCAGCGGCCGCATGGTCTTGTTGGCGACGTGGCGCAGCGCATCCTTGATATAGACCGGCCCGTCGGCGCCGCGCAGTTCGGCCGGATCGGCCTCCAGCAGGCGCCGGCTGATGGCGTCGGCGATGCGCGGCAGGTGCGGGGTGACCGTTTCCAGCGGCGTCGCCGGGTCGAACTCCAGCACCGCGCGCAGCCGCAATTCCTGCAGGCGGCGGCCGTCGTTCAGGGTGAGGGTCAGGGTGGGCAGGACGGCATAGACCGCCGGGGCCGGAGCGGCGTCGATTCGGTGCGCGGCGAAGGCGCCCTGGGCGGGGGCCGGGCGCAGCAGCAGCGCACCGCCGACCCCGGCGCCGGCGAAGGCGAGCATCAATCCGATCAGCACCAGAACGATCCGGTTCCCCGTCCCATCGAAGGAGGGCAGGGCGGGCGAAGCCGATTCGGCGGTCGCGGTCGTGTTCGCCATTCCGTGCAGCCGCCCTGTTGCGATCGAAGCCTGTAGGACGACTTTAAAAGCGCGGAAGTGGCAGGTCAAATAATGGTATTTGATCTGGTTTTTCTATGAATACGGCAGGCGAAGGGCGCCAACGATTGCGGCAGCAGCGGGGTGATTTCATGAGCATTTGACCTGTATGCCAGGAATGCCGGCAGCGGAATTCCCGTCGGAAAATGCAACTCTGCCATCCGTTACCGGTTGGCAGGATGGGAAGCCTCTTCCCCCGCCTGCCCGGGGCGTATAATGCTGGGATTCCAACACAACCGGCCGGCTGTCCTGTCCGGCGGCCGGGCCATCCAGAACGAAGCGTCGCAATGCCATGCGCAGACACCGGCGGGGACAGGGACGAAAGGCGAGGGTTACCGGTATGAGCAGCACCGACAACCGATCAGTTGGCAGCCGGGCAGCGGGAAGCGGGATGGCCGGCAAAGGGCCGACCGCCCTCAACCCGACCTCCGCCCAGGTCCCCGACTGGACGGACACCTATTTCCGCCGCACCAGGGAAGCGGTGGGCAAGTTCGGCGACAAGACCGTGACCTACGCCATCTTCATGCGGCGTCCGGTGGTCTGCGCCCCGCGCCTGGCGGTGGACTGGCTGGAGGCGGTGGCGCGCGAGCGCAACACGACGTTCCAGATCGAGCTGAACTACCCCGAGGGAAAATGGGTCGGCGCCGGCGAGCCGATCATGTATGTCACCGGCTCCTTCTATCATCTGGTCGATTGCGAGACGATCCTCCTGCAGAAGCTGGGGCCGGCAAGCGTCGCGGCCTACAACGCCTTCACCATGTGCGCCGACCTGCCGAAGGTCGCCTTCCTTGCCATGGATGCGCGCCACTGCGCCGGGACGGAAATGGCGGAGATGATGGCCTATGCCGCCTCCGTCGGCTCGGACCGGGCCAAGCGCAAGGTCGGGGCCAAGGGCTTCATCGGCAATGCCACCGACGCCACCGCCCCCTATTTCGGGCAGGAGAAGGGGATGGGCACCATGCCCCATGCCCTGATCGGCTATGCCGGCTCGACCGTGCGCGCGGCGGAGATGTTCCACGAGACCTTCCCCGACCTGTCGCTGACCGTGCTGGTCGATTATTTCGGCCGCGAGATCACCGACGGGCTGGAGGTCTGCCGCCGCTTCCCGCAGCTCGCCGCCCAGGGCAAGCTGGCGCTGCGGCTCGACACCTCCGGCGGGCGCTTCGTCGAGGGGCTGGACCCGCCCGGCTCCTACGCCGTGCTGGAGCGCCATGCGCCGCACGCCATCCGCGGCTATCGCGACGAGACGCAGCTGCGCTACCTGATCGGCACCGGCGTGTCGGCGGCGGCGATCCATTACGTGCGCGAAAGGCTGGACGAGGCCGGCTTCCCGGCGGTGAAGATCGTCGCCAGCAGCGGCTTCGGCCCGGCCAAGTGCCGCCTGATGGCGGAGGCCAACGCCCCGGTGGACGTGATCGGCACCGGCAGCTACCTGCCCGAACGCTGGACCGAGACCTACGCCACCGCCGACATCATCGAGTATGACGGCGAACGCCGCGTGAAGGTCGGCCGCGAGTTCCTGTTCCGGCGTTAGGTTGCGGATAATCCTCCCTCTCCCGCCCCGGGAGAGGGAAGGGGCCCAAGCGGAGCTTGGGAAGGGTGAGGGGTGATCCAAGGATCAGGTCCATGTTCGGATAGCCCCTCACCCTCCCCACGCCTGACGGCGCGGGTCCCCTCCCTCTCCCGGGGCGGGAGAGGGCGTTATCCTTCACCCCAGACGCTTAGCGATCAGCGGCCCCCGCTCCGGTGCGGCGTCCGTCACCGTGACCGACGCCTTCAGGCGGCGTTCCGCCTCCTCGGCCTGCGCCTCCGTGCGGGCGTGCAGGATCGCCAGCGGCCGCTCTCCGGGACCCACCGCGTCGCCCAGCCCGGCGACGTCGTCGAAGCCGACGGCGAAGTCGATGGCGTCGGTGGTCTTGGTCCGGCCACCTCCCAGCGCCACCACCGCCATGCCGACTCCGCGGGTGTCGATGGCGCCGACGAAGCCGGCGCGCTCGGCGAAGACCGGGCGGACGATGGGCGCGCTTTCCAGATGGCGGTCCGGCTGCTCCAGCAAATCGGCCGGTCCGCCCAGCGCCGCCACCATGCGGGCGAAGCGCTCCGCTGCCGCGCCGCTGGCGATGGAGCGGTCGGCCATGACCCGTCCCGCCGCGGCGTCCGGCGCCAGCCCGGCAAGCGCCAGCAGATCCGCTGCCAGCGCCGCCGTCACTTCATAGAGCCGCGGGTCGGCCGCCTCGCCGCGCAGGATGGCGAGGCATTCGCGCATCTCCAGCGCGTTGCCGGCGCTGCGGCCCAGCACCTCGTTCATGTCGGTCAGCAGGGCGACCGCCGGCAGGCCGGCGCCCATCGACACGGTGACGATGCTGTCCGCCAGCGCCTCGGCATCCTCGAATCGCTGCATGAAGGCGCCGGTGCCGAACTTCACGTCCATCACCAGCGCGTCCAGCCCGGCGGCGAGCTTCTTCGACAGGATCGACGCGGTGATGAGGTCGAGCGACTCCACCGTCGCCGTCACGTCGCGGATGGCGTAAAGGCGCTTGTCGGCCGGGGCGATGTCGTCGGTGGCGCCGATCACCGCGCAGCCGACCTCCTTCACCACCTGGCGCAGCAGCTCGTTGTCTGGCTTGGCGCGGTAGCCGGGGATGCTCTCGAACTTGTCGAGCGTGCCGCCGGTGTGGCCAAGGCCGCGGCCCGACACCATCGGCACGAATCCGCCGCAGGCGGCCAGCATCGGCGCCAGGATCAGGCTGACCTTGTCGCCGACGCCGCCGGTGGAATGCTTGTCGATCACCGGGCCGGGCAGGCCCAGCGACTTCCACTCCATCACCGTGCCGGAATCGCGCATTGCGCGGGTCAGCGCCACCCGCTCGTCCAGGCTCATGCCGCGGAAGAAGACGGCCATGGCGAAGGCCGCGGCCTGGGATTCCGAAACGCGGCCGTCGGTGATGCCGCGGACGAAGTCCTGGATGGTGGCGGCGTCGAGCGGCTGGCCGTCGCGCTTGGCGCGGACGATCTCTTGTGGAAGCATTGCTCAGTACCCTCCCGCCGGGGCCGCTTCGCGCTCGCCTTCCCGCTTTCCATGCCCGGCGGCTGCCAGCAGCGCGTCGAGCAGGCTGGAGGCGCCGAAGCGGAAGGTCTGCGGCGTCGCCCAGCCCTCGCCCAGGATTTGGTCGGCCAGCGCCAGATAGCGCGCCGCTTCCGCCGCGTCGCGGATGCCGCCGGAGGCCTTGAAGCCGACCGTCTTGCCCGATTCATAGATGCTGTCGAGCATCACCGCCGCCGCCGGCAGGGTGGCGGCCGGCTGCGTCTTGCCGGTGGAGGTCTTGAGGAAATCGGCACCGGCGGCGATGGCGTCACGCGCCGCCCAGGCCAGCAGCTCGGCGTCGGGGAAGGCGCCCGATTCCAGGATGACCTTCATCAGGGCCTTGTCGGCGCAGGCCTCGCGGCAGGCTTTCACGACATTCATCGGCTGGGTGCGGGCGCCGTCGATGAAGGCCTTGTAGGGCAGAACCACGTCGATCTCGTCGGCCCCGTCGGCGATGGCGCGCCGGGTTTCCGCCGCCACCGACGATGCGTCGGCCTCGCCGGTTGGGAAATTCACCACGGTGGCGATTTTCACCGGCGTGCCCTCCAGCGCCTTGCGGGCGGTGGGCACGAAGCGCGCCCAGACGCAGACCGCGGCGACCGGCCCGACGGGCGTCACGGCACGGGCGCAGAGAGCCTCCACCACCCGGTCGCTGTCGTCGCCGTTCAGGCTGGTGAGGTCGAGCATGCCCACGGCCCGGCGCGCCAGATCGGCGTCGGACGGGGCGTTCGCGCTGGCGTCGAGCGCGCTTTGCAGGTCGGCAGACAGTTTCATGACCGGGACCCGTCCTTTTCATGCAGGCGTTCGAGGAAACCGACCAGCAGGCGTTCCAGGTCGGCGGCTGCCGCCGATGCGGCGGTCAGGGTCTGGCGATGGTCGACCGGTCCGTCGCCGAGCCCGACACCCAGGTTGGTGACGACGGCGCATCCGACGACCCGCAGGCCGCAATGGCGCGCGACGATGCATTCCGGGACGGTGGACATGCCGACCGCGTCGGCGCCCAGCAGCTTCATCATCCGCACCTCGGCCGGCGTCTCGAAGGACGGGCCGGGATAGGCGGCATAGACGCCCTCCGCCAGATCGATGGCGAGCCCGGCGGCGACATCCTTCAGCAGGCCGCGAAGCTCCGGGTCCCAGGCGTCGGTCATGCTGGGGAAGCGCTCGCCGAAGGCCTCGTCGTTCGGGCCGGTCAGCGGGTTGGCGCCCAGCAGGTTCAGATGGTCGCTGATCGCCATCAGCCGGCCGGGTCCGACCTCCAGCCGCAGCGAACCGACGGCGGCGGTCAGAACCAGCGTGTCGCAGCCGGCCAGCTTCAGCGCCCGCACCGCGGTTTTCAGCGCGTCGAAACCATTGCCCTCATAGGCGTGGACGCGGCCCTGCATGCAGGCGACCTCCACCCCGCCGAGTTGCCCGACCACCAGCCGCCCGGCATGGCCGGACACGCTGGGAACGGGGAAGCCGGCGATGTCGGTGTAGGGGATGGCGACCGCATCGGCGATGCGGTCGGCGATGCCGCCCAGGCCGGAGCCCAGCACGATGCCGACCCGCGGCCGGTGGCCGGAGGCACGGTGAAGGATGTCCGCGGCGGCGCGGGCTGCGGTCATGTCGGGAAACTCCGCTCAGAAGGCTAAATTGGTGGGGCCGAAGGATTCCGGCAACAGGGTTTCCAGCGGGAAGGTCCGCCGCAGCCCGGCCGGGTCGCAGATGTGGATCGGCGTTTCCAGTGTGGCGAATTCGCGGATGCGCTGGCGGCAGCCGCCGCAGGGGGTGCAGATTTCCTCCGCTCCCGCCTCGCCGCCCATCACGGCGATGGCGCGGATGCGGCGGTCGCCGGCGGTCACCATGGCGCCGATGGCGCTCGATTCCGCGCATTGGCCCTGCGGATAGGCCGCGTTCTCCACATTGCAGCCGGCGAAGATGCGCCCCGATTCGCCGAGGATGGCCGCACCCACCTTGAACTTGGAATAGGGGGCGTGGGCGTTCTCGCGGGCGACGCGGGCCGCTTCGATCAGGCGTGCCAGCTCGGGCGTGTCGGTCATGGCCTCAGCGCTCCTTGACATAGGGGATGCCGCTCGCCTTCGGGGCGATGGCCTTGCCGACGAAGCCGGCCAGCAGCAGCACGGTCAGCACATAGGGCAGCATCTGGATGAACTGCACCGGAATGACCCCGATCACCGGCAGCTCGACGCCCTGCAACCGCACCTGCACCGCGTCGGTGAAGGCGAACAGCAGGCAGGCGAACAGGGTCGGCCCCGGCCGCCATTTGCCGAAGATCAGCGCCGCCAGCGCCAGATAGCCCTTGCCGGCGGTCATGTCGCGGACGAAGCCGGCGCCATGGCCGGTGGACAGGTAGGCCCCCGCCATGCCGGTCAGCACGCCGGTCACCAGCAGCGCCTGATAGCGCAGCGTCGCCACCGACAGGCCGGCGGTGTCGACCGCCGCCGGATTCTCGCCCACCGCCCGCAGCCGCAGCCCGAAGCGGGAGCGGTGGAGCACCCAATGGGTGGCGATCACCAGGACCAGCGTCACCCAGATCAGGATGTTGTTGCCGTTGAACAGCTCGCGATAGATCGGCCCCAGCACCGGCACGCCGGCCAGCGCGTCCACTCCCGGCAGATCGACCGCGGGGATGCGCGCCTGGTTGGGCAGAAGCGGGGTCTGGCCGCCCTGATGGAACCAGGCATAGGCCAGCGTCGGCGCCAGCCCGGCGACCAGGATGTTGATCGCCATGCCCGACACCACCTGATTGCCGTTGTGGGTGATGCAGGCGAAGCCATGGACCATCGCCAGCGTCACCCCCGCGGCGATGCCCGCCAGCAGCCCGAGCCAGGGGTTGAGGGTTGCCGAGGCGACGGCGGCGGAGAAGAAGGCGCCGGCCAGCATCTTGCCTTCCAGCCCAATGTCGACCACGCCGGCCCGCTCGCAATACATGCCGGCGAAGGCCGCCAGCACCAGCGGCGTCGCCACCCGGACGGTGGCGCCCAGCAGCTGCAACGCCAGAAGAAGCGCGTCCTCCATCGCTCAGCTCCTCCCCGTCTCGACCGCGGCGGCGCCGCGGCGGCGGAACAGCGCCTCCACCTGCGGCTTGAACAGGTTTTCCATCGCACCCGCGAACAGGATGACCAGACCCTGGATCACCATCACCAACTCGCGGTTGATCGAGGGGTATTCGAAGGACAGCTGGCCGCCGCCCTGCGCCAGAACCCCGAACAGCAAGGCCGCCAGAATGATCCCGACCGGATGGTTGCGTCCCATCAGCGCCACGGCGATGCCGACGAAGCCGACACCGCCGGTGAAGTTCAGGATCACCCGGTGCTGCACGCCCAGGATCTCGTTCACGCCGACGAAGCCGGCAAGCGCGCCGGAAATCAGCATGGCGATGACGATGTTGCGGGCCGGCGAGATGCCGGCATAGACCGCCGCCCGCTCGTTCCGGCCCACCGTGCGCAGCTCGTAGCCCCAGCGGGTCCGGCGCAGGAACAGATGGAACAGAAGGCAGCAGGCCAGCGCCCACAGGAAGGACAGGTTCAGCGGCGAGGCCGGAATCGTGATGCCGATCCAGCCCAGCGCCCGGTCCATCGACGGCAGCCAGACGCCGGGATCGAACTCCCGTGTTTCCGGCGACTGGCTGCCGGGGCGGATCAGCACGTCCACCAGCAGCCAGGTCATGATCGACGCGGCGATGAAGTTGAACATGATCGTCGTGATGACGATGTGGCTGCCGCGCTTGGCCTGCAGCCAGGCCGGGATGAAGGCCCAGGCGGCGCCGAACAGGGCCGACGCCAGGATCGCCAGCAGCGCCACCACCGGCCAGGGCCAGCCGGTCAGCGCCAGCGCCACCAGCCCGGCGCCGAGCCCGCCCAGATAGGCCTGCCCCTCGCCGCCGATGTTGAACAGCCCGCAATGGAAGGCAATGGCCACCGCCAGCCCGGTGAAGATGTAGCTGGTGGTGTAATAAAGGGTGTAGCCGATGGCCTCCGGGTAACCCAGAGCCTCCGTCACCAACAGCGACAGCACGTCCACCGGATTCTCGCCGATCACCAGGATCACCAGCCCCGACAGCACGAAGGCCGCGACGAGGTTGAGAACCGGCAGCAGCGCATACCCGACCCAGCCCGGCACGGCGCCCGGCTGCCCCTTCCCCGACCCGCTCAGCAGCACCGGCGTCTCCTGGATTGCCCCTTGCCTGGGAGTCTTAACCGGCAACCCCGCCGCTGACCAAGCATTTCGTCACGCCGAAAAGCCAAGAGGGGCGAGGACTTGGAAGCGTCACAAAAGTCTTGCCGCAGCGCAGCATTCTGGCATGCTTCTTACCCATATGGAAATTATGGTTATGGAGCATGCCCGATGCCGCTCGACCTGCCGCAGACCTTCCGCCACCATGTCTTCTGTTGCGCTCAGCAGCGCCCGCCCGGCCATCCGCGCGGCAGCTGTGCCGCCAAGGGGGCGCATCCGCTGTGGCAGCGGCTGGACCAGAAAATCCAGGGCAAGGGCCTGACGGATGTGGGCATGGCGATGACGGGCTGCCTCGGCTTCTGCTCCGCCGGGCCGCTGATGGTGGTGTATCCGGAGGGCATCTGGTATCGCCCGGAAACACCGGAGGACATCGACGAGATCGTCGAGTCGCATCTGGTCGGGGACACGCCGGTGGAGCGGTTGGTGATGGTGCTGACGCGGTGAGGCGGAGGCTTCGGATGCCCCCACCTAACCTCCCCCGCTGGGCGGGGGAGGGACTGCCGCAGCCTTCCCGAACAAGCACTTGTCCCCTCCCCCGCCCAGCGGGGGAGGGTTAGGGAGGGGGCACCGTCAGCCGACGCTTAACAAAATCCCACGCCTATCAGACCTGCGGTTGCGGCATTGGGACGCGGGCGGATTTGCCCATATTGTGGGCAACCTCCGCCATTGCCCGTCCGAACCGATCCCATGACCGACGCCGAAACCGCCGACCTGCTGCCTGCCGAGGCCGATTCGGTTCCCTATGCCGTCGGCTGCTTCCTGGCCGCGATCCTGCTGTTCGCGGCGATGGACACGCTGATCAAGTTCCTGACCGCCGGCTACCCGGTGCCGCAGTTGATGTTCGTGCGCTCGCTGGTCGCCTTCCTGCTGGTGGGCGGCTACACCCTGTGGCGCGGCGGCGGAATCGCGGCGATGCGGACGCAGCGGCCCTGGGGGCATGTCTGGCGCGCCTTCGCCGGGCTGATCTCCATGGGATGCTTCTTCTATGCGTTCCGGGAACTGCCGCTGGCCGATGTCTATGTGCTGAGCTTCGCCGGGCCGCTGTTCATCACCGCGCTGTCCGCCCCGCTGCTGGGGGAGCCGGTGGGTTGGCGGCGCTGGGTGGCGGTGGTGGTCGGGTTTGGCGGCGTGGTGGTGATGGCGCAGCCGTCGGCCGGGGCGCCGCTGGTGCCGGTGCTGGTCGGGCTGTGCGCCGCGCTGTTCTATGCGCTGGCGGCGCTGGCCGTGCGCGGCCTGTCGCGGACCGAGACCAGCGCGTCGATCGTGCTCTATCTGCTGCTGACGACGACGGTGGTCAGCGGCGCGCTGACGGTTCCCGTCTGGATCGCGCCGACCGCCGACGCGCTGGGTCTTATGGCGCTGGTCGGGGTGCTGGGTGCGGGGGCGCAGGTGCTGCTGACCCAGGCCTTCCGCCGCGCGCCGCCGGCGGTGGTGGCGCCCTTCGAATATACCGGCATGGTCTGGGCCAGCCTGTTCGGCTGGATGGTGTTCGGCGACCTGCCGACCGCGCCGGTGCTGCTCGGTGCCATGGTCATCATCGGCAGCGGGCTCTATATCCTGCATCGTGAAACCATGGTGGCGCGCCGCCGGCTGGGTTCTTGACAGGACAGGGCCGGCGGCGACACTCTCGCCGCCTGTTCACGGCTGGGGTGCCTGTGCGGATGCCGGATCGGCGGATGCGCGGGCTGAGACAACACCCATCGAACCTGATCCGGGTCATGCCGGCGAAGGGAGCCGACCGGAACCCGACGGACCGGCCGTAAATGCCCCGTCCCCTCCGCGTCGCTCCGCTTGCCGGCGCGTGTTGAGGAGTTTTCGGTCATGCGGCGTGCGCTTCCCCTTCTGATCGGCCTGCTGGCCGCATCCTCCTGTCTGTCGTCCGCCGCCCGCGCCGACGACACGCTGTCCTTTCCGGTGCTGGTGCCGCTGACCGGCTTCCTGTCGCTGGAGGGCACCAGCCAGCGCAACGGTGCCGTCCTGGCGCTGAAGCAGACCCCGGCCGGGATCGCCATCGCCTCCGAAGTCGTCGACACCGGCACCTCGCCCGAGGCGGCGGTGACGGCGCTGGAGCGCGCGGCCGGCAGCGGCACGGTCGGGGCGGTCGCCGCCAGCATGCTCGGCACCCAGATGCTGGCGATGCTGCCGCTGGCGCAGGAGCTGAAGCTGCCGCTGGTCACCGTCTCGGGCACCGCCTCGATCACCGAGCAGGGCAACCCCTGGGTCTTCCGCTTCTTCCCCGGCGATGCCGTGACCAAGGCCGCCCATGCCCGCTATGTGGTGGAGGAGCTGGGCAAGCGGCAGCCGGCCGTCATCTACCAGACCACCGCCTATGGCCAGAGCGGCAAGACCCATCTCGACGCCGCCTTCAAGGCTCTGGGCGTCACCCCCGTCTTCGAGGAGGGGGTGGACCCCGCCGCCAAGGACCTGCTGCCGGTGTTGACCAAGGCGCTGGCCGCCAAGCCCGACGTGCTGGTGCTGCATCTGCATTCCGGCCCGACCGCGTTGCTGCTGCGGCAGGCGGCGTCCAGCGGGGTGGCGGTGCCCATCGTCGCCGGCTCCGCCATGCATCAGCCGAGCACCGCCGCCCTGCTGGAACCGGCGGAGCTGAAGGGCGTCTGTGCCGAGACCGCGGCCTCGCCCATCTCCGGCGGCACGCCGGAGGTCAAGGCCTTTACCGATGCCTACCGCACCGTCTTCGGCAAGGAGCCGGATGCCTTCGCGCTCGGCCAGTATGATGGCATGACCATGGTGCTGGAGGCGGTGAAGGCCGGCGCCCGCGGCCCCGACGCGATCCGCAAGGCTCTGTCGTCGGAGACCTTCAAGGGCCTCGCCATGACCTACAAGTCCGACGGCAAGGGCAACATGGCCCATTCCGCCGTCATCGTCTGCTATGACGGGACCAGCCGCGTGCCGGTGCTGGCGAAGCGCTACGACGACCCCGCACTCGCGGCGAAGTGAGCGGATGGCGGCGCTTCAACTGCTGGTCAACGGGGTGGCGCTGGGGGCGGCCTATGCGCTGGTGGCGCTGGGATTCGTGCTGGTGCTGAACGCCACCTCGGCGGTGAATTTCGCCCAGGGCGATCTGGTCATGGCCGGCGGGCTGCTGGCGGTGGCGCTGGCGCCCCTGATCCCGCTGCCGGGCATCGCCCTGCTGCCGGTGGTGCTGGCGCTGATGGCGGGACTGGGGCTGCTGCTGGCGCTGGCGGCCTATCTGCCGCTGCGCCGCCGGCCGCCGGTGTCGGTCTTCATCAGCACCATCGCCATCGGCATCATCCTGCAGAACGGCGCCGCCATCCTGTTCGGGCCGGAGCCGCGCGCTGCGCCGCCGCTGCTCGGCGACGACACCCTTTCCATAGGCGGGCTGGCGGTGCCGGAGCAGTCGCTCGCCATCGTCGCGGTGGCGGCGTTGCTGATCGGCGCGCAGCAATGGGTGTTCGCCCGCACGCAGCTTGGACGCCGGCTGCGCGCCACGGCGCAGGACCCGGAGATGGCGCGGGCCTGCGGCGTGCCGGTCACGGCGATGATCCTGGTGACCTTCGCCATCGGTGCCGCCTGTGCCGGGGCGGCGGGGCTGCTGCTCGCCAACCGCTATTTCGTCACGCCGACCGCGGGCGGGGACCTGATTTTGAAGGCCTACATCGCGGTAACCATCGGTGGCTGGGGGTCGGTGCCGGGGGCTGTGGTGGGGGCGCTGCTGATCGCGCTGTTCGAGGTGGGGGTGTCGTCGGTGCTGTCCTACCCAGTGGCGCTGGGAGCGCTGTACCTGACGCTGCTGGCGATCCTGGTGTTGCGGCCGCAAGGCCTGTTCGGCGAAGCGGTGCGCCGCCGTGGCTGAGCCGCGTCCCCCGGTGAAGATTCCCTCTCCCCCCCGGGGAGAGGGTCAGGGTGAGGGGGATTCGTTTGCCGAACGATCCTCGCGGCGCGTCCCCCTCACCCCAACCCTCTCCCCGGGGGGGAGAGGGAGTAGTGTCGGGGTGGAGAAGCTTGCGCTGCTCGCCGGCGCCCTCGCCCTGCTGGTCTACGCGTTCGCCTTCGCCTCTCCCTATGGGCTGCGCGTGCTGACAGTTGCCGGTGTCTATGCGCTGGCGACCTTCGGGTTCCAGATCGTCTTCGGGCTCGGCGGCGCGTTGTCGC
Source organism: Azospirillum lipoferum 4B (assembly GCF_000283655.1). Classification (NCBI taxonomy): domain Bacteria; kingdom Pseudomonadati; phylum Pseudomonadota; class Alphaproteobacteria; order Rhodospirillales; family Azospirillaceae; genus Azospirillum; species Azospirillum lipoferum. The sequence continues at coordinate 483,939 of NC_016585.1, forward strand.
TCGCCCAGGGCGCCTTCTTCGGTGTCGGCGCCTATGTGACGGGCATTCTCGGCAGCCGCTATGGGTTGGGCTTCGAGGCGACCTTTCCGCTGTCGATGCTGGTGCCGCTCCTGCTGGCGCTGCCGGTCGGGCTGGCGGTGCTGCGGCTGGAATCCCACTATTTCGCCCTGGCGACGTTGGGCATCGCGCAGGTTCTGCATTTGCTGGCGGTCAACCTGCCGGAGCTGACCGGCGGCTCCAACGGGCTGGCCGGGGTGCCGGCGGTGGTGCTGTTCGGCTGGACGGTGCCGCGCGGGCTGCCGATGGCGGCGCTGGTCTGGGGGCTGGTGGCGCTCGGCGGGCTGGTGGGGTGGCGGCTGGCGCGCGGGCGGCTCGGACGGTCGCTGACCATGCTGCGCGACGATCCGCTGGCGGCGGGAACGCTGGGGCTCGACGTCGGGCGGCTGCGGCTGGCGGCCTTCGGCATCAGCGCCCTGTTCGCCGGTGCGGCCGGAGCGCTGGCGGTCCACACCCAGCGCGTCGTCTCGCCGGAGGTGCTGGAGTTCCCGGTCATGGTCTCCATCCTCACCATCGCCATCGTCGGCGGGCGGGGGCGGATGGCCGGCGCGGTGCTGGGTGCCGTGCTGCTGCTGCATCTGCCGGAATGGTTCCGCTTTCTGGAGCGCGGCTATCTGGTCGTCTATGGCGCGGCGTTGCTGCTGACCGTGCTGCTGGCGCCCGACGGGCTGACCGGACTGCTCGACCGTGCCGCCGGCCGCCTGTTCGGCCGTCCGGCCCGTGCCCTGCCGGAGGCGCGCGAACCGCCGCCGCCCGTTGCCATAGACGGGATGACGGTGGAGGAACTGGTCAAGTCCTTCGGCGGCGTGCGGGCGGTGGACGGCGTTTCGCTGGAGTTGCGGCCGGGCGGCATCACCGGGCTGATCGGCCCCAACGGGTCGGGCAAGACGACGGTCATCAACCTGCTGTCGGGGCTGGAGCGGCCGGATGCCGGGCGGGTGTGGCTCGGCGGACGGGACGTCACCGGTGCCCGCGCCGACCGTCTGGCCCGTGCCGGGCTGGCCCGCAGCTTCCAGGCGGCGATCCTGCCGGAAGGGGCCGGCGTGCTGGACGCAGTGGCCGCCGCCCGCCTTGCCGTCGATCCCGACGCGGCGACGGCGGAGGCGCATGCCCGCTGGGCGCTCGACCGGCTGGGAGTCGGCGAGCTTGCCGGGCAGGGCTGCGACGGGTTGCCGGCGGCGCTGCGGCGGCGGGTGGAACTGGCCCGCGCCCTGGTCCGCCGGCCCGCCGTGCTGCTGCTGGACGAGCCCGCCGCCGGGCTGACCGACGGCGAGAAGGCGGAACTTGCCGCCCTGCTGCGCGAACTGGCGGGGGAGGGGATGGCGGTCCTGCTGGTGGAGCATGACATGGGCTTCCTGTTGCCCTTGGCCGGCCGGGTGCTGTGCCTCGACCGTGGGCAGGTGATCTATGACGGCCTGGCCGATGGGGTGCGCCGGGATGCGACGGTGGCGGCGGCCTATCTCGGCCGGGCAGGAACCGCATGAGCGCGCTGCTGTCCATCCGCGGCATGACCGCCGGCTATGGCGGGGCGACGGCGCTCAATGGTGTTTCGCTGAGCGTCGCGGCGGGGGAGACGGTGGCGCTGCTCGGTGCCAACGGGGCGGGAAAGTCGACGCTGCTGAAGGCGCTGCTCGGCCTCGTGCCGGCGCAGGGGGAGCTGCGCTTCGACGGCGGCGACCTTGGGCCGCTGGCGACGGAGGTGCGGGTCCGGCGCGGCATTGGCTATGTGCCGGAGGGGCGGCGGGTCTTCCCCGGCATGAGCGTGCGCGACAATCTGGAGGTCGCCGGCCTGCCCGCCGCCCGCGACCGCGCGCAGGATGTCGAGCGCGTCTTCGCCCTGTTCCCCGATCTGGCGGTCAAGAGCCGGGACAGCGCCTGGCGCCTGTCCGGCGGCCAGCAGCAGATGCTGAGCCTCGGCCGCGCGCTGATGGGCCGGCCGCACCTGCTGCTGCTGGACGAACCGTCGCTCGGCCTGTCGCCCAAGCTGGCCGACGAGGTGTTCGCCGCGGTCGGCCGCATCGCCGCCGCCGGCACCGCCGTGTTGCTGGCCGAACAGAGTGCGGCGCGCGCCCTGACGGTCGCCCCGCGCGCCGTCCTGCTGCGGTTGGGGCGCGTGGTGGGGGACGGGCCGGTGGCGTCGCTGTCGGATAAGGTGCTGCGCGAGGCCTTCTTCGGCGTTTAGCGCAAATCCCCTGCGTGTCCTGTGCAACAGGTGTCTGTCTCCTGCAACAGGATGGGCGGTTGGGCTTGCGGATGGGGGCGGGCACGGATAGCTTCGCCGCCGCAACCATCTATGGATTACCTCGTCATGACCGCCCGTTCCGTCGCTTCGCTGTCCGCGCTTCTCCTGCTGGGTGTGGCGTCGGCTCCGGCGATGGCCGAACTGGTGCCGGTCGAGCCGAGCGTTCCGCCCGCCGTCTATTACGGCCTGCCGACGCCCGAGGCCGAGATCGTGGTCCCCGGTGCCCCGGCGCAGGATGCCAGGCCCGGCGACAAGCCGGCCGAGAAACAGGGAACCGCAGCGCCGGCGAAGCCGGAGGGCCCCGGCGAACTGATCGAAAGCTGGGATGGCGGCGCCGCCAAGAAGAAGGACGGCAGCTTCGCCTATTGCGTGGCCGAGGGGGAATTCACCTCCGGCCATGTGCTGATGTTCGCCCGCAGTCCGCAGGGGGAGACCAACATCGGCATCGGCATCCCCGGCGCCGACCTGCCCAAGGGCGGCGAATGGCCGGTCACCATCGAGGTCGACAAGAAGCTGAAACGCGAACGGATCGCCATCGCCTCGCAGCCGGACATGCTGGTGGTCTCCAACGGCAAGGACGAGGAACTGGTCAATGCCCTGATGGGCGGGAACGAACTGGTGGTGTCGTCGGCCACCGACCGCATCGCCTTCAAGCTGTCCGGCACCAAGAAGGTGCTGGGCGACCTGAGGACCTGCGTCGACAAGGGCGGCAACGTTCCGCCGATCAAGGTCGCCGCGGGCCGCCCGGCGGAGAAGAAGAACCGTCTGCCGGAAGGGCTGGACAGCCTGCTGACCGCGGCCGGCGTGCATGATGCCGAACTGGTGCCGATGGACAAGATCCCGCAGGAGCGCCGCCCGGCCGACGTCGCCTGGCGCTTCGGCCCCATCGTCGGCGGCATCCGGGAACGCGCGGTGGGTGAGGACGCCAGGATCGACGAACTGTCGGACGGCTTCGCCGATGCCATGAAGCAGCGGTGCGAAGGCACCCCGACCGTCAGCCTGAACCCGTCCGAACAGGCCGGTTCGGTCTGGCTGCGCACCGGCTCGGTCGATTGCGCCATGCCCCAGGGCACGCTGCACGTCACGCTGAACTTCCTGCTGTCGCAGCGCCGCCTGTTCACCGTGATCTTCCACGAGGCGGCCGAACCGGACTTCGCGCTGGCCGACAAGGTGCGCGACAACCTCGCCCATGTCCTGCGCCGCGCCGGCACCGCTCCGGCCACGGCACCGGGGGACGCCGCATCCGTCACACCGCCCGCCACTCCGCCGGCCACACCGCCCGCCGCACCGCCGGCAGCCGAGGCCGCTCCCCCCGCCGCATCTCAGGCGGGCTCCGCTCCTCCCACGGTGAAACCGCAGGCGAAGCCGCAGCCGGGCAAGCCCTGACGCCTCTTGGGGCTGGCCTGCCGCCGCCGGCTTCCCGTGCCGCCGCTTTCCGGAAATGTACTGAACATGGCTTTCTGCGGTCGGGACTTCACGGGAAGTCGTCGACCGTCGATGGCTGGCGCGGCCGCCATGTGCTCCGCGTACAAAACAATCCGCTATCACCATTGTATGCGTTGACCGGCCGGGCGGGGCGGGCGTACTTTTAACCAGCCGGTTAAAACATTGCGGCCGCTCCCTCGGCTGCCTGAGCCCGCCGGCCGGAGAAGACGCATGGAACGTCGCTCACGCTCGGGCGCAGCGCTGCGCCTGCTCAATTCCGACTGGGTCCGCCCCATCCTGCTGATGGTCATCCTGCTGGTTCTGTGGGATCTGTCGGTCCGGCTGTTCGGGGTGCCCGCCTATCTGGTGCCGAAGCCCGGCGATGTCGTGCTGGCGATGATCGATGAATGGCCGCGGCTGCTGTCCGAATCCGTCCCGACCTTCACGGCGACGCTGGGCGGCTTTGCGCTGTCGGTCCTGTTCGGCATTCCCATCGCGATGCTGATCGCCGGATCGCGCACGGTGGAGGCCTATGTCTACCCGCTGCTGGTCTTCTCGCAGTCGATCCCCAAGGTCGCCATCGCGCCGCTGTTCGTGGTGTGGTTCGGCTTCGGCCTGATGCCGAAGGTGATCGCCGCCTTCCTGCTGGGCTTCTTTCCCGTCGTCGTCTCGGCGGTGCAGGGCTTCAAGTCGGTGGATGGCGAGATGATGGATCTGGCCCGCTCGATGAAGGCGTCGCGGCTGCAGACCTTCCGGATGGTCAGCCTGCCGCATGCGCTGCCGGCGATCTTCGCGGGCCTGAAGGTCTCCATCACCCTGGCGGTGGTGGGGGCGGTGGTCGGCGAATTCGTCGGCTCCAACTCCGGCATCGGCTTCGTCCTGCAACGCTCCATCGGCAATTTCGAACTGCCCTTGATGTTCGCGGCGCTGACCGTGCTGGCATTGATGGGCGTGCTGCTGTTCTGGGTCATCGACGTGCTGGAACGCTTCGCCATCCCCTGGCATGCCAGCCAGCGCGACAAGTTCAGCCCCACCGTCTGACGTCAGTCCAAAACCCGATTCACCGACAAGAACCCCGACGCCGCACAGCGCCGGCCGACGGGGCGATCCACCACCCATGGGAGGACACCGGTCGTGATGAAGAAAACCATCGTCGCGGCGCTCTGCGCCTTTGCCGCCTCCACCTTGCCGGCGCAGGCCGCCGACAAGGTGACGCTGATGCTGAACTGGTACGTCTACGGCGAACACGCGCCCTTCTATTACGGCAAGGACAAGGGCTTGTACGAGGCCGAAGGCATCGACCTGGAAATCCAGGAGGGCCGCGGCTCGGCGATCACCACCCAACTGGTCGCTGCCAAGGGCGTCACCTTCGGCTATGTCGACGTGCCGACCATGATCAAGGCCGCGGTGAAGGGCGCGCCGGTGACCTCGCCGGGCGTGCTGCTGCAGACCAGCCCGATGTCGGCGATGGGCTTCAGCGACAAGAACATCCGCAAGCCGGAAGACATCAAGAACCGCATCGTCGCCATGACGCCGGGCGACAGCATGTCCCAGATCTGGCCGCTGTTCCTGAAGAAGACCGGCCTGAAGGAGCGTGACTTCGAAGTGGTGTCGGGCGACGCCCAGACCAAGCTGAACGCCGTCATCAACGGACAGGCCGATTTGCTGCTGGGCTATGTCATGGACCAGAGCATGAAGATCAAGGACGCCACCGGCAAGTCGGTGACGCCGATCCGCTTCGCCGATTACGGCGTCAACATGGTCTCGTCGGGCATCATCGCCAACACCGACACGCTGAAGGACAACCCCGACCTCGTCCGCCGCTTCATGGCCGCCACCACCAAGGCGGTGGAGGAGGCGGAGAAGGCGCCGAAGGAGGCCGCGGCTGCAATCCTGAAGGCCAACCCCAAGGGCGGCAAGCCCGACACCCTGCAGGAGGGCTTCGAGCTGACCATCCCGCTCTACCGCACCAAGGAGACGCAGGGCATGCGGCCCTTCCAGGTCACCGACGCCAACATGAAGGAGACGGTGGAGCTGCTGGTCGAATATGGCGGGCTGGACGCCTCGGCCAAGGAGAACCCCAAGCGCTTCTACACCCGCGACTTCCTGCCGGCCGACCCCGCGGCGAAGGCGATGAACGCCGCCGCCAAGTGACCGACCCGTGGTGACTGACCGGCCCCCCGCAAGGCACGACGAGGAGAGCATGGCACAGCCTCAGTTGAAACTGGTGGGCGAGGCGGAAACGCAGCGCCTGTCCGGCGCGCCGCTGATCCGCATCGACGGCGTGAGCAAGACCTACCGCAGCCGCGACGGCGAGGTGCCGTCGCTCCACCCCATCAGCTTCGACGTGCGGCCGGGGGAGTTCCTGGTGGTGGTCGGCCCGTCCGGCTGCGGCAAGTCCACCCTGCTGAAGATGCTGGCCGGGCTGCTGCCGGTCACCAGCGGCACCATCAGCATCGAAGGCGACGTGGTGACCGAGCCGCACGACGACACCGGCATCGTCTTCCAGAGCCCGACCCTGCTGGCCTGGAGGTCGGTGCTGCGCAACATCATGCTGCCGGTGGAAATCCGCCGCCTGCCGCGGGAGCGCTACCTGGAGCGCGCGCACAAGCTGATCGGGATGACCGGGCTGACGGGGTTCGAGAACAAATACCCCTGGCAGCTGTCGGGCGGCATGCAGCAGCGCGCCGCCCTGTGCCGGGCGCTGGTGCACGACCCGAAGATCCTGCTGATGGACGAGCCGTTCGGCGCGCTCGACGCCATGACCAGGGAGCGGATGAATGTCGAGCTGCAGCGCATCCAGTTCGAGACCGGCAAGACGGTGATCCTGATCACCCACTCCATCCCCGAAGCGGTGTTCCTGGCCGACCGGGTGATGGTGATGTCGGAACGCCCCGGCACCATCGCCGCCACCTACGAGGTCCCGCTGGAGCGCCCGCGGACGCTGGACGTCATGGGCGACCCGGTTTTCATCCAGCTGACCCAAACCATTCGCAAGCATTTCGCGGCGCAGGGGCATCTGGATTAGGCGCCGGCTGCGATTGCCCCCTCCCTAACCCTCTCCCGCCCTCGGTCGGCCGAAGGCCGATCCGATCGCGGGAGAGGGAACTCCGCCACCTTGCGAATCCTCCCCTCTCCCGCGAAGCGGGGGAGGGAGGGACCCGCGGCGAAGCCGTGGGAGGGAGGGGGCATGCCCCATCACCACGAAAGACTCTCAACCATGCCCGCCCCCCGTCTCCGCATCCGCGCCATCGAGCTGTACGAGCGGCCGGTCCGTTTCGTGAAGCCGTTCCGCTTCGGCGCGGTGACGGTGGAGGCCGCCCCGCAGGCCTTCGTCCGCGCCCTGGTCGACGTGGAGGGGCAGGGCGAGGCCTGGGGGGCGACCGCCGAGATGATGATGCCGAAATGGTTCGACAAGCGGCGCGACCGCAGCCCGGCCCAGACGGTGGACGGCCTGCGCCGCTCGCTGATCGAAGCGCGCGACGCCTATCTGTCCGACGACCGGCTCGACACCGCCTTCGGTCATCACGCCGCCTACAGCCCGGCGCTGGAGCCGAAGCTGGCCGCCGCCTTCGGGCCGGCGCAGATCGACAAGGCGGTGTTCGACGGGCTGCTGCGGGTGCTGGGCCTGAATGCATTCGACGGGCTGGGCGGCAATGCCGCCGGGCTGGATGCACGGCTGACGCCCGATCTCGCCGGCTGCGATCTGGACGGCTTCCTGCGGGACCTCTCCCCGCTTGCCGAGGTGGAACTGCGTCACACCGTCGGCCTGCTGGACAAACCCGACGACTTGCGTGCCCTGCTGGAGCGCTCACCGCTGCGCTGGTTCAAGATCAAGCTGGGCGGCGACGTTTCCGCCGACATCGACCGGATTGGCGAACTGTCGGCCGTGCTGGAGAGGGCCGTTCCAGGCTACCGCGCCACGTTGGACGGCAATGAGCAATACCGCGATGCCGGTCATGTCGCGGAGCTTCTCGACCGGTTGGACGCTGCCCCGGCGCTGGCCGGTTTCCGCAACGCACTCGCCTATCTGGAGCAGCCCATCGCACGGGAGACGGCGCTTGCCCGGCCGCTGGGCGCGGTTGCGGAGCGGGCGCCGGTCATCATCGACGAGTCCGACGACGGCTATGACGCCTTTCCGCGCGCCCGCGCCATGGGCTATCGCGGCGTGTCGTCCAAATCCTGCAAGGGCCTCTACAAGGCGATGCTCAACCGCGCCCGCTGTGGGGCGTGGGGGCCGCCGCACTTCATCTCCGCGGAGGATCTGACCTGCCAAGCCGGGCTGTCGGTGCAGCAGGACACCGCCCTGGTCGCCTTCCTCGGAATCCCGCACGCCGAACGCAACGGCCACCAGTATGGCGAGGGCTTCGGCAGCGAGGCGGAGGCCGACGCCTTCCTCGCCGCGCATCCCGGCTTCTACGCCCGCGACGCCGACGGGACGGTCAGGCTCGCCACCGGCACCGGGCGGCTGCCGACGGCGCCGCTGTCCGGCCCCGGCTTCGCTCATATCGCCGACCCCGACTGGTCCGGCCTGTCGCCCCTTTCAAACCCGACATCAGCGCTTTCCGAAGGAGTTCCGCCATGAGCACCAAGCGCCTTGGCCTCATCATGCACGGCGTCACCGGGCGGATGGGCATGAACCAGCACCTGATCCGCTCGATCCTGGCGATCCGCGCCCAGGGCGGCGTGGCCCTGTCCGACGGCACGCGCGTCATGCCCGACCCGATCCTGGTCGGCCGCAATGCCGAGAAGATGCAGGAACTGGCCCACCGCCACGGCATCGAGCGCTGGAGCGACAATCTCGACGCCGCACTGGAAAACCGCGACGACGTAATCTTCTTCGATGCCGGCACCACCCAGATGCGCCCGACCCTGCTGGAAAAGGCGATCCGCGCCGGCAAGCATGTCTATTGCGAAAAGCCCATCGCCACCAACCTGGACGAGGCGCTGCGCGTCGTCCGTCTGGCGGCGGAGGCCGGGGTGAAGAACGGCACGGTGCAGGACAAGCTGTTCCTGCCGGGGCTGGAAAAGCTGCGCATGCTGCGCGACAGCGGCTTCTTCGGCCGCATGCTGTCGGTGCGCGGCGAGTTCGGCTATTGGGTGTTCGAGGGCGACTGGCAGCCGGCGCAGCGCCCGTCCTGGAACTACCGCGAGGAGGATGGCGGCGGCATCATCCTCGACATGATCTGCCACTGGCGCTATGTGCTCGACAATCTGTTCGGGCAGGTGAAGAGCATCTCCTGCCTGGGCGCCACCCACATTCCGGAACGCTGGGACGAGACGGGCAAGCCCTACAAGGCCACCGCCGACGACGCCGCCTATGCGATGTTCGAGCTTGAGGGCGGGGTTATCGCCACCATCAACTCCTCCTGGTGCACGCGGGTCTATCGCGACGATCTGGTGACCTTCCAGGTCGACGGCACCAACGGCTCGGCGGTCGCCGGCCTGACCGACTGCGTGATCCAGCCGCGCCAGGGCACGCCGCGCCCGGTTTGGAACCCCGACCAGAAGCAGACCATCGACTTCTACGACACCTGGCAGCCGGTGCCGGACAACGCCGTGTTCGACAACGGCTTCAAAGTGCAGTGGGAGTCCTTCATCCGCCATGTGGTGGAGGATGCGCCGTACCGGCACGGCCTGATCGAAGGCGCCAAGGGCGTCCAGCTGGTGGAATGCGCGCTGCAGAGCTGGCGCGAGCGCCGCTGGGTGGATGTGCCGGCCATCGAGGGGTGAGGCGTCGGCTGACGATGCCCCCTCCCTAACCCTCCCCCGCTATCGGACGGACCTTCGGTCCGCCGAGGGCGGGAGAGGGGACTGCCGCTGAACTCCCGCGAAGCTCCTACCCCCTCTCCCACCGAAGGTGGGGGAGGGATGGGGAGGGGGCACGCGGCGACGACCTACCCAGGAACCCCATCCCATGCCCACCATCCACCTCCCCCGTCCCGACCGCAGCATCGAGACCTACACCCTCTCCCCGCCGCGCGGCTTTCCCGCCCGCACCGAGCGGCCGCTGACCCGCATCGCCTTCGCCGCCGCCCATATGGTCGCCGACCCGCTGGCGGAGGGTGATCCATGGCTGGCCCCGGCCATCGACTGGGACCGGACCATCGCCTTCCGCGAGCATCTGTGGGATCTCGGTCTCGGCGTCGCCGAGGCGATGGACACGGCGCAGCGCGGCATGGGGCTGGACTGGCCGACCTCGCTGGAGCTGATCCGCCGCTCACTGTCGGCCGCCAAGGCGCGCGGTGGGGTGATCGCCTGCGGCGCCGGCACCGACCATCTGCCGCCGGAAAACGCCCGCGGCATCGACGACGTCATCCGCGCCTATGAGGAGCAGGTCGAGGCCATCGAGGATCTCGACGGCAGCATCATTCTGATGGCGTCGCGTGCGCTGGCCCGCGTCGCCAAGGGGCCGGAGGATTACGTCCGCGTCTATGGCCGCATCCTGTCGCAGGTGAAGCGGCCGGTGATCCTGCATTGGCTGGGCGACATGTTCGACCCGGCGCTGGCCGGCTATTGGGGCACCAAGGATATCGACGCGGCGATGGACACCGCGCTGTCGATCATCGGCGACTTCGCGTCCAAGGTCGACGGCATCAAGGTCTCGCTGCTCGACAAGGACAAGGAGATCGCCATGCGGCGGCGCCTGCCAAGTAGTGTCCGCATGTATACCGGCGACGACTTCAACTATGCGGAGCTGATCGAGGGCGACGGGCAGCATCATTCCGACGCGCTGCTCGGCATCTTCGACGCCATCGCGCCGGCCGCAGCATCGGCACTCGCCCATCTGGCCGACGGCGACCAGGCGGCGTTCCACGACATCCTCGCCCCCACCGTTCCGCTGTCGCGCCACATCTTCAAGGCGCCGACCCGCTTCTACAAGACCGGCGTCGTCTTCATGGCCTATCTGAACGGCCATCAGGACCACTTCACCATGGTCGGCGGGCAGGAGAGCACGCGCTCCACCTTGCATCTGGCGGAGCTGTTCCGGCTGGCCGACAAGGCCGGGCTGCTGTCCGATCCTGACCGGGCGGCGCAGCGGATGGCGGCGGTGCTGGCGGTGCGGGGGATTTCGTGATGCCCGATTTCAAGACAAGAGACTTCTCCGGAGATCATCGCTGGCTGTCGATCAACACCGCGACGGTCCGCAAGCAGGGCGATCTGGTTGAGATCCTCGACGCCTGCACCCGCCGCGGCATCCGCGCGGTTGCGCCCTGGCGCGATCAGGTGGCGGCGGTCGGGCTCGACGCTGCGGTGCGGGCGGTGCGGACGGGGGAACTGGCGCTGTCCGGCTATTGCCGCGGCGGCATGTTCCCGGCCGACCCGTCGAAGGCGGCGGAGGTCCGCGACGACAACCGGCGCGCGGTGGACGAGGCGGCGGCGCTGGGGGCGGTGTGCCTCGTGCTGGTGGTCGGCGGACTGCCGCAATATTCCCGCCCCGGATCGCCGGCCAGCAAGGACTTGGCCCTCGCCCGCTCGCAGGTGGAGGACGGCATCGCCGAACTGCTGGATTATGCCCGCGAGGCCGGCATGCCGCTGGCCATCGAGCCGCTGCACCCGATGTATGCCGCCGACCGCGCCTGCGTGAACACGATGGCCCAGGCGCTCGACCTCTGCGACCGGCTGGATCCGGGGCGGTCGGGGGCGCTGGGGGTGGCGGTCGACGTTTATCATGTCTGGTGGGATCCGCAGCTGGAGGCGCAGATCCGCCGTGCCGGAAGGGAACGGCTGCTGGCCTTCCATGTCTGCGACTGGCTGGTGCCGACCACCGACCTGCTGCTCGACCGCGGCATGATGGGCGACGGCGTCATCGACATTCCGCGCATCCGCGGCTGGGTGGAGGAAAGCGGCTTCACCGGCTTTTCGGAGGTGGAGATCTTTTCGCAAGGCAACTGGTGGGAAAAGCCGATGGGCGAGGTGCTGGACACCTGCATCGAGCGGCACCGCAGCGTGGTTTGAATTCGCCGGCCGACGCTCTACCATCGGGGAAGACCGCAACCTACCCGTATCGCAGGAGCCGGCTTCCCGCATGGACAGCCTGACCGACGCACCCGAGCCGGTGCAGCCCGCACCGACGCCGAACAGAGCTGCCACGCCGGCCAAGGCGACCCGCGATCCGGAAGGGACGCGGGCCCGCATCATGGCCGCCGCGACGGAGGAGTTCGCACGCTACGGCCTGGGCGGCGCCCGCATCGACCGCATCGCCGAGCAGGCCGGCACCAACAAGCGCATGCTCTACTACCATGTCGGCAACAAGGAGGAGCTGTATCTGGCGGTCCTCGAAGGCGCCTATGCCCATATCCGCGCCACCGAACGCACGCTGAACCTGGAGAAGCTGGCCCCGCCCGAGGCCATCGCGCGGCTGATCGAATTCACCTGGCAGTATTTCATCGATCACCCCGAATTCATGGCGCTGCTGAACATCGAGAACCTGCACCGGGCGGAGTTGCTGAAGACCTCCGCCCATGTCCAGTCGATGCATTCGCCCTTCGTCCAGATGATCGCCGACGTGCTGGCGCGCGGGGTGGAGCAGGGGGTGTTCCGGGCCGGGGTGGATCCGGTGCAGCTCTATATCTCCATCGCCGGACTGTCCTATTTCTACCTGTCCAACGTCCACACGCTGTCGGTCATCTTCGGCCGCGACCTGCTGGCCGAACCGGCGCGGGAGGAGCGGCTCGGCCATATGGTGGAACTGGTCCTGAAGGCATTGCGGCCCTGACCGCCGGTGGCGGCGAATGCAGTGTCTGCGGCGATCAGTGCGAGACGAGCACGGGAACCCGAAGATCCTCCAATATTCCCCGCGTGGCGCCGCCCAGGACGAAATCCCTCATCCGGGAATGGCCGAAGCCTCCCATCACCAGCAGCCCCGCGCCCACATCGCGGACATGCGCCTGCAGGATGTCCGCGATGGGTCGGTCGTCGCCCTGCAGCCGGGACGGCTGGGCCTCGATGTCGTGATCGGCCAGATACTCCGCCAGCCGTTCGCCCGCATGGTCGTCCGCCAGAGGCTTCTCACCGGCCACCGTGACGATGCTGACCGTTCCGGCGCGGCGCAGGAATGGATGGGCATCGGATACGGCCCGCGCGGCGGCACTCCCGCCGTCCCAGGCGATCACCACATGGTCCGGGGCCTCGGTCGGCGCCGTTTCCGGAACCAGAAGGGTGGGGCGGCCGGACCCGAAGATCACGGCTTCTGCGGTCAGGCGCGGCAGTCCGTCGCGCCGGCCCAAGCCGAACAGGACGATGTCGTGATAGCGCGCCTGACGGGCGATGACGTCGCCGAACTCCGCTGGATAGCGCTCGGCCTCCAGGCTGCGCAGCGGGATCCCCAGCGGGTCCAGCTCGGCCCTCATGGCGTCGATCAGCGCCGCCGACCGCGCGCGGCTTCCGGCCTTCGCCTCCCGGATCATCGCGGGCACGTTGATGGCCAGGGAGCCCAGGATGCTGGACGGGTTCGGCAGGTCGATGTTGCAGGCGAGAGCGCAGACATCCGCCTGCAGGTGACCGGCATACATCGCCACCTGCCGGGCGATGCTGTCGGGATTGCCGTCGGGATAGGTGTGAAGGGGAACGAGCATCCGCAGTTTCATGTCGCGTCCTCCCAAAGCAGGCGGCGTCGGCCGTTATCGGGGCGCTCCTGGTTGAACCGGTGCCATTCCACAAGGAAAGCAGATCTCCGCGGAATCCGCCTTGACCTGCGTCAACCCATGTCCTTCGGGGCTAACCGTCCAGGGCGGCGAGGTCGGCCGGCAGGCCGGGATCGAACAGGCTGTCGTGGCCGCTGCGGATGCGCAGCTCCAGCGCCGCGGTCTCGGGCAGCAGGCGGTTCGCGAAGACGCGGGCGAGCCCGATCCGCCCGTCCAGATAGGCCCGGTCGTAGCCCTCCGGCCGCCGTGCCGCCGCCGTCGCCATCAGCCCCCACATCCAGCCATAGGTCACCAGTGCCATCAGTCTCAGCGTGTCCGTCGCCGCTGCCGCCGGGGCGAGGGGGCTGTGTGACCCCGCCTCCGCCAGCCACGCCACCGTTCCGCGCAGCCGCTCCGCCGCGTCGCGCAGCGGGCCGGCGATGTCGCGGGTGAGCGGTTCGGCCTCCAGCTCCCTCGCCGCCGCGTCGATGGCCGCAAACAGGCGGGCGACCGGCCGGCCGCCATGCAGAGTCAGCTTGCGCTGCACGAGGTCGAGCGCCTGGACGCCGTTGGTCCCCTCGTAAATCTGCGTCGCCCGCACGTCGCGGACCAGCTGCTCCACCCCGTTGTCGCGGATATAGCCGTGGCCGCCCATGACCTGCTGGGCCAGCACCGCCGCTTCGAAGCCGAAATCGGTGCCGGCCGCCTTGATGACCGGCGTCAGCAGGGCCGCCCAGTCCTCCGCCTCCTCCACCACGGCGGGGTCGCCGGAGTGATGGGCGCGGTCCATCCACAGGGCGGTCCAGGCGGCCAGCGCCCGGCCGGCGTCGGTCAGCGCGCGGGCGGTCAGCACCATCCGCCGCACGTCGGGCAGGTGGATGATCGCATCGGCAGGCCGGTCGGGATTGCGCGGCCCGTCGGGAGCCCGTCCCTGCTCGCGCTCGCGCGCATAGGCCAGGGCGGACTGCGCGGCGCACTCGCCGACGCCGATTCCCTGGATGCCGACGAACAGCCTCTCGTGGTTCATCATGGTGAACATGGCCGGCAGGCCGCGGTGCGGCTGCCCGACCATCCAGCCCACCGCCCCTTCGTATGAGACCACGCAGGTGGGCGAGGCGTGCAGGCCCATCTTCTGCTCCGACGACAGCACCGCCCAGCCGTTGCGGGATCCGTCCGGCAAACGCTTCGGCACCAGGAACAGGCTGATCCCCCGCGTGCCCGGCGGCGCATCGGGCAGGCGGGCCAGCACCAGATGGACGAGATTGTCGGTCAGGTCGTGGTCGGCCGACGAGATGAACATCTTCTGGCCCGTCAGGCGATGACTGCCGTCCGCCGCCGGCTCGGCCCGCGTGCGCAGCAGGCCGAGGTCGGTGCCGGCGTGGGGCTCGGTCAGGGCCATCGCCCCGGTCCAGTCGCCGGAGATCATCCGCGGCAGATACACGTCCTTCAGCGCCTCTTCGGCATGCGCCGCGATGGCGCGGATGGCGCCCTGGGTCAGGCCGGGCACGATGCTGAAGGCGAGGTTGGCGCCGCACACCATCTCCGTCACCAGCGTGTCGAGCAGCGCCGGCATGCCCTGTCCGCCATAGGCGGGATCGCCGGCCAGCCCGTTCCAGCCGCCCTCCCGCCATGCGCGGTAGGCGTCGGCGAAGCCGGCGGGCATGCGCACGCCGTCCGCCTCGACGCGCACCCCCTCCTCGTCGCCTGAGCGGTTGAGGGGGAACAGGACCTCCGCGGCGATGCGTCCGGCTTGTGCCAGCACGTCGTCGAACAGGTCGCCCGACATGTCCTCCCAGCCGGCATCCGCCAGCACGGCGGGCGCATGGAGCACCTCATGGACCAGGAAGCGCATGGATTGAAGCGGCGGCTGATACACGGCCATGATGGTGCTCCTCAGTTCCGCAGGGGTTTGCCGGTGTCCAGCATGTGCCGGATGCGGGCGCGGGTGGCCGGTTCCCGGATCAGGGCGGACAGCGCCTCACGCTCCAACGCGGCGAGTGTGTCCTCATCGACCGGAGTCTGCGGCCCAGCCTCGGATCCGCCGCAGCACACGCCGGCCAGCCAGTCCGCGACCAGTTCGTCATGGGGGCTGGCCCGCCCGTCCAGCCGCCAGCCCCGGACGATGGCCTGCAACGCCTCCCGCCCCGCCGGTCCGGGGAGGGTGACGGAGCCCACGCAGGGCGGGCGGTAGCCTTCGGCCAACGCCAGCGCCTTCGCCTTGGCGTCGCCGAGCAGCCGGTCGCGGCCCATGGTGATGCCGTCCTCCGGCCGCAGATAGCCGAGCGTCCGCGCCTCCAGCGCCGAACCGGTGATGCGGGCTCCGGCGATGGTCCCGAATGCCGCCTGAGACGTTCCCTTCGGACCGGCGGGCCGGTCGGACCTGCGGCCCCAGCGCAGCAGCAGTTCCGCCGTACCGCGCCAGCCCGGAATGATGCCGACCTTCAACTCGACCAGCCCGATATAGGTCTCGGCATGGGCCTGGATGGCATCGCAATGCAGCAGCACCTCGCAGCCGCCGCCGACCGCCAGACCGGCCGGCGCGCCGACCACCGGGATGGCGGCATGCTTCAGCGCACGGAAGGCCGCCTGCCCCTGCTCGACGAAGCGTTCCAGCGCGGCGAAGTCCTCCGCCTCCAACCGCTCGACGAAATAGCCGAGGTTGGCCCCGGCGGAGAAGGCGCGCGGGTTGTCGTTGTAGAGGACCAGGGCGCGGAACTCCGCCGGCACCCGCTCCGCCGCCTCCGCGACCGTGGCGAGGATGCGCTGGTCGATGGCGTTCATCTTGGTGTGGAACTCCAGACAGGCGACGCCGTCGCCCAAATCCCAGACCGACGCCGAGCCGTTGCCGGCGAAGCGCGGCCCGCGCTCCTTCATCTCGGCAAGGTCGAGCACGCCCGGCGGGCGGCGGACGGGCGTCCAGGCGCCGGTGGTGGTTCGGGTCTCCCGCCCGGCATCGGCGCGGCGGTGGAAGCCGCCCTCAACCGCGGCGGCGGCGAGAAGCGGCGGCACCTCGCGCCCCTCCGCCGCCAGCCGGTCGGCGATGGCGGCGCAGCCCACCCGGTCGGCCAGCGCGAACGGCCCCTCGGCCCAGCCATAGCCGAGCCGCATGGCGGTGTCGATGGCCGCCACGTCGTCGGCGATCTCCCCCGCCACGGCGGCGGTGTAGGCGATGCTGTTGGACAAAACCGCCCAGGCATAGCGTCCGGCCGCATCCTCCTGCCGGATCAGCGCCGCCAGATCGCGGTTGGCGGTGGCGTCCACCTGCGGGCGGTACTCCCCGGTGGCGAGGTCCAGCGCCTCGCGCGCCTTGCTACCGGGGGCGAGACGGTAGAAGCCGCCCTTGGCCTTGCGGCCGATCCGTCCCTCGGCAATCAGGCGGCGGATCAGTGGCTCTGCGGTCAAATCGTGGTGGTGATGGGCATCGGCGGCGGGCAGGGCGCCCAGCAGGCTGCCCCACACCAGCGGCACCAGATCGATGCCGACGAGGTCCAGCAGCCCGAAGATCGCCGTGCGCGGCACGCCGAATGGCGCACCGGCCATGGCATCCGCCTGTTCCACCGTCAGGCCGTGGCGCAGCGCCTCGATGGCGGCGACCGACATCCAATGGCAGCCCAACCGGTTGGCGATGAAGGCCGGCGTGTCGCGGCAATCCACCACGGTCTTGCCCAGCACGGTCTCCGCCGCATCGCGGACCAGTGCGGCGGTCTCCGGCGCGGTGTCCGGGCCGGCGACCAGCTCCATCAGCCGCATGTGGCGCGGCGGGTTGAAGAAATGGGTGATGACGAAGTCGCGGCGGAAGGCCTCCGACGCCCCCTCCGTCAACTGCGCCAGCGGGATGGTGGAGGTGTTGGAGGACACCACCGCTCCCGGCTTGCGCAGCGCATCGAGCCGGGCGAACAGCCGGCGCTTGACTACCGGATCCTCCACCACGGCCTCGACGATCCAATCGGCGTCGGCGACGGCGTCCAGATCGTCCTCGATGCTGCCGACGCTGACCAATTCAGCGGCGGACGGGTCCATGAAGCCCTGCGCCTTCAGCTGCCGTTCCAGGCCGGCACGGGCCGGGGCGGTGCGGTCGTCTTCAGGGCCGGCGACGTCGAGCAGCACAACCGGCACGCCGCCGTTGGCGAATTGCGCGGCGATGCCCGATCCCATGGAGCCGGCGCCGATCACCGCGACCTTGCGGATCGCCCTTTTCATCACGCGCGCTCCGGGAGAGTGGCGGGCAAGCGGGTGCTGCCCGCGGCGAAGGCGTGGTTCATCGCATTGGGTCCTTGAGTGCAAGGGGGTAGGTTGGGCGATCGCATTGAACGTCGAACAGTCACGCATCCATATCGGATGCCCTTCTCCCCTTGCGGGGCGGGATGAGGGGTGCTGCCCGGCCGAAGGCCGATGCAAATCAGGCTTGCAACCCCTCACCCCAACCCCTCTCCCACAAGGGGCTACGGCATTCACACATTTCGCATTTGCGAAAAGATGTGCAACTTGACATTGAGAAAAGCCCCTCTCCCCTTGCGGGAGAGGGGTTGGGGTGAGGGGCGGAAACTTGATTTCCACGGGCTTTCAGCCGGTCGCACCCCTCATCCCAACCCTTCTCCCGCGAGGGGAGAAGGGCCTTCACCGCCTGTGGTTGCCGTCATTTCGCAGAGGCGAGATGTGTGAATGCCATAGCCCACAAGGGGAGAAGGGCTTTCGCAGCGCGTGAACATCAAACGCGATATCCACCGATAAAGACGCTCAGGCGCTGTGGGACTTGCGCAGTTCGCGCTTCAGCAGCTTGCCGGCGGTGTTGCGGGGCAAGGTATCGAGGAACTCGATCCGCTTGGGCACCTTGAAATGGGCCAGATGTTGGCGGACATGGGCGACCAGCTCCTCCTCCGTCGCGGTCTGGCCATCGCGCAGCACGACGAAGGCGCTGATCGCCTCGATCCATTTCGGGTCGGGCAGGGCGACCACCGCCACCTCCGCCACCGCCGGATGGGTGTAGATCGCTTCCTCCACCTCGCGGCTGGCGACCAGGACGCCGCCGGTGTTGATGACGTCCTTGATGCGGTCGACGATAAAGAGATAGCCCTCCTCGTCGAAATAGCCGACGTCGCCGGAATGGAACCAGCCGCCGGTGAAGGCCTCCGCCGTTTCCTGCTCCTTGCCCCAATAGCCGACCATCAGCTGGGGGGAACGGTGGACGATCTCGCCATGGGTGCCCGGCGGCACATCGTTCATGTCGGGATCGACGACCCGCGTCTCGACATTCAGCACCGGACGCCCGGCGGAGGCGGGGCGCGCCTCATGCTCCTCCGGCCGCAGGACGGTGGCGAGCGGCCCGATCTCGCTCTGGCCATAGCAGTTGAAGGCCTGGGCGTTGGGCAGGCGCTGGCGCAACTCCTGCAGCACCGGCACCGGCATGATCGAGGCGCCGTAATAGAGCTTGCGAAGCGAGGACAGGTCGTGCGCGTCGAAATCGGCATGGCGCAGCAGCCCGACCCACACCGTCGGCGGCGCGAAGAAGGAGGTGATGCCGTGGCGCTCGATCAGCTCCAGGCAGCGCTTCAGCGCCGGGGCCTGGATCAGCCGTGTCGTCGTCCCGATCAGCAGCTGCGGCATGACGAACACATGCATCTGCGCCGAATGATAGAGCGGCAAGGCGGCCAGCGAGCGGTCGTCCTGGTCCAGGCGGCAGCTGTAGATGCAGCTCTGATACTCCGCCAGCAGCGCGCCATGCGTCATCATCGCCCCCTTCGGCGCCGCCGTGGTGCCAGAGGTGTAGAGAAGCTGCGCCACATCGTCGGCGCGAACCGCCGCATCGACTTCCGCCGGGGCCGTTTCGTCGAGCGCCACCGCGAGGATGTCCAGGCCGCCGGCATCACCGCCCGTCAGCGTGCCGAACCGCTCCACCCGGCCGGCGGCGCGCACGCCCTCCAGGTTCGCGGCGAGGTCGGGGTCGTGCAGCAGCATGCGGGCGCCCGACTGCTCGACGATATAGGACAGCTCCTCCCCCGTGAGGGCGTAGTTGATCGGCACATGGATGAAGCCGCCGACGGCGCAGCCGAGCCAGGCGATCACATAGGCGTCGGAATTGCGGCCATAGGCCGCCACCCGGTCGCCGGGACGCATGCCGAGGTCGCCCAGCCGCCGCGCCACCCGCAGCGCGGCACGGTGCAGTCCGGAAAAGCTCCAGTCCCGCTCCTCGTAGGTCAGGGCGGTCCGCGTGGCGTTGCGCCGGGCGCTGCGGGCGAGCGCCGCGCCGATGCTGTCGGTCCGGGCCGTGGCGATGCTGTCCATGCGTTCCTCCTCCCTCATTGTTTGCGCCCTCAACATACTTGTTGGAAGGCATGTTACTTGTGAGTAGGATGGGGCAGATCGATGCGCTGGTCAACAGTGCGTGTGGCGATCAATCGGCCATGGCTGCGGCGGCGGCTTTCGGGGCGATGGACATTGGCGGAGGGGAATGCAAAGGCTGGGGGATGAGCGCGTGCCGGAACGGAGTGATGACGCGATGCAGGATTCTTTAGACAGCGAATCGCCTTGGAAGGCATCGGCCGACCGCCAGACGGAGCGGGAGGCGAAGCGCGTCGCCGTGCTGCGGACGGCGGCGCGGGCCTTCAACGAGATGGGCTATCACAACACCTCGCTGGACGACATCGCGCGGCGGCTGAACGTCACCAAGCCGACCATCTATTATTACGTCCGGAACAAGGAGGAAATCCTGTTCGAATGCGTGCGCATCGGGCTGGAGATGCTCGACGAGGCCTCGAACGACGTGAGCGGCCATGATGGCAGCACCTATGACGAACTGATCGCGGTGATGCGCAAATATGCCGAGATCGTCACCATGGATTTCGGCATGTGCGTGATCCGCGTCGGCGAGGAGCCGCTGACGGAGGAAAGCCGCCGCACGCTGCGATCCCTGAAGCGCAGCATCGACCGCAAGTTCCGCCGCCTGATCGAACGCGGCATCGAGGAGGGCAGCATCGCCCCCTGCGATCCGAAGATCGCCGCCTTCACCGTGGCGGGTGCCCTCAGCTGGATCGCCCGCTGGTACCAACCGAACGGCGGTCTCAGCGCCCACGACATCGCCGGCCAATGCATCGACCTGCTGATGAACGGACTGGGCAAGGCCGCATCGTCCGGAGACGGACGCCCGCCAACCTGACAGGTCCCGACGCGCCTCCGTCGCCATCGTGCCTGCCTGCCGCCAATCGGCCTCGACATCACGAACAACGAGGGAGGAGACACCCATGAAGCGCGCCGACAAGGTCATCATCACCTGCGCGGTGACCGGTTCGATCCACACGCCGACCATGTCACTGCATCTGCCGGTCACGCCGGACGAGATCGCCCGCGACGCCGTGGCGGCGGCGGAGGCCGGTGCGGCGATGCTCCACCTGCATGCCCGCGATCCCGAGACGGGCAAGCCCTCGCCCTCGCCGGACCTGTTCATGGAGTTCCTGCCGCGCATCAAGCAGCAGACCGCCGCCATCCTGAACATCACCACCGGCGGCGGGCTGGGCATGACGCTGGACGAGCGGCTGGCCGCGGCGAAGCGGGCCCAGCCGGAAGTGGCGTCGATGAACATGGGGTCGATGAACTTCAACATCTCCGGCGCCGCGGCGAAGTTCGGCAGCTTCAAGCACGACTGGGAGAAGCCTTATCTGGAGTCCACCACCGACTTCATCCTGTCCAACACCTTCGCCCAGATCGAGCGCGGCATGCGTGAGCTTGGCGACGTCGGCACCCGGTTCGAGTTCGAGTGCTACGACGTCGGCCACCTTTACAATCTGGCCCATTTCGCCGACCGCGGCATCGTCAAGCCGCCCTTCTTCACGCAATGCATCTTCGGCATCCTCGGCGGCATCGGCCCGGACCCGGAAAACCTGATGCACATGAAGGCCACCGCCGACCGGCTGTTCGGCAACGACTATTACCTGTCGGTGCTGGCCGCCGGGCGCCACCAGATGTCCTTCGTCACGCTGAGCGCCATCCTCGGCGGCAATGTCCGCGTCGGGTTGGAGGACAGCCTCTATGCCGGCCGGGGCAAGCTGGCGACCTCCAACGCCGAACAGGTCGCCAAGATCCGCCGCATCCTCGAAGAGTTGAGCCTGGAGATCGCCACGCCGGAGGAGGCGCGGGCGATGCTGCAGACCAAGGGCGGCGACAACGTCGCCTTCTGACCGACCGATAAAACAAACCAACAGGGAGGAAACATCCATGAAACGCTGGATTCTGGCCGCCGGTGTCTGTTCCGCCGCACTGATCGCCGGGGCTGCACAGGCTCAGATCTCGGACGACAAGGTCAAGATCGCCGTCCTGAACGACATGACCGGCGTCTATGCCGACCCGACCGGCATGGGCTCGGTCGAGGCGGTGCGGATGGCGGTGGAGGAGATGGGCGGCAAGGTCGCCGGCAGGCGGGTGGAGGTGATCTTCGCCGACCACCAGAACAAGCCGGACATCGGCGCGTCGCTGGTGAACAAGTGGATCGACACCGAGCAGGTGGACGTCATCGTCGACGTCCCCACCTCCTCCGTCGCGCTGGCGGTGCAGGACATCACCAAGCGCAAGAACCGCATCTTCCTGATCTCCGGCGGCGGAGCGGCGCAGCTGACCGGCGAGGCCTGTTCGCCGACCACGGCGCACTGGACCTACGACACCTATGCGCTGGCCCAGGGCATGGGCAAGGCGGGCGCCAAGATCCTGGGCGACAGCTGGCACTTCCTGACCGTGGACTACGCCTTCGGCCATGCGCTGGAGCAGTCGCTGACCGAGGTGCTGAAGGCCAACGGCGCCAAGGTCACCGGCTCCGTCCGGCATCCGCTGAACACCGCCGACTTCTCCTCCTACCTGCTGCAGGCGCAGGGGTCGGGGGCGAAGGTCATCGCGCTCGCCAATGCCGGCGGCGATACTGCAAACTCGATCAAGCAGGCGCAGGAGTTCGGCCTGCCGCAGGGCGGCCAGACCCTGGCGAGCCTGCTGATGTTCCCGACGGACGTGCATTCCCTCGGGCTGCAGGCGGCGCAGGGGCTGGTGCTGATGGATGGCTGGAACGCCGACCGCGACGACGATGCCCGCGCCTTCGCCAAGGCCTATATGGCGAAGACCGGCAAGATGCCCAGCATGATCCAGACCGGCAGCTATTCCGCCGTGCGCCATTACCTGAAGGCCATCGAGGCCGCCGGCACCGACGAGGCCAAGGCGGTGATGGAGAAGATGCGTGCGACGCCGGTGAACGACGCCTTCGCCAAGGGCGGCAAGCTGCGCGCCGACGGCCGCATGGTCCACGACATGTACCTGATGCAGGTGAAGACCCCGGCCGAATCCAAGGGGCCTTGGGATTATTACAAGGTGTTGACCACCATCCCGGGCGATGAGGCCTACCGCCCGATGGACAAGGGTGGCTGCCCGCTGGTGAAGTAAGTCGGACCAAAGATATCGTACTCAGGTCCGAGCAGCCACATTGCGGTTACGAATGCCCTTCTCCCCTTGCGGGGCGGGATCGGCCAAACGCCAACGGCGTTTTGCCGACCCGCGGGTTGGGATGAGGGGTGCTGCGGCCGCAGGCCGTTGGAAATCTAACTTGCTCCCCCTCACCCCAACCCCTCTCCCACAAGGGGAGAGGGGCTTTAACAGACGACATCTTAGGATCAGCGCCCCGCCGCCTGGACCCTCCTCGATCCCACCGCCGCCTCGACGAAGGCGATCAGCTGCTCGGCGTAGAGATCCGGGGTGACGCCGCGGCGGCGGTGCTTGGCGCGCTTCACGTACCAGTCCTGAAGCATCGGCTTGATAAGGACTGCCGCCATCGTCACGTCCGGCACCGCGAACAGCCCGCAGGCCACGCCGTCGGCCAGCGCATCGGCGATCATCGATTCCGTCATCATCTCGCTGCTGACGGCCAATTCGCGCCCTTCCTTCGAGAATGCCTTCGCCTCCATGTAGGCGAAGACGAACCAGGGGTGCATCGCCTCGGTCAGGTAGAGGTGCGTTTTCAAAAGCCAGCGCAGCCGGCCGGCGGGATCGGTCGCAAGTGCTTCCGGCGGGTTGTCCAGCACCTCCTCCACCACGCCGACGACCTGACCCAGGATCATCATCAGCAGCGTGTCCTTGCTGTCGAAATAGGCGTACAGCGCGCCCATGCTCAGCCCCGACTGTTCGGTCAGGTCGCGCAGGCTCATGGAATGGAAGCCCTTGCGGTTCGCCAGCGTCAGCGTCGTCTCCACGATGCGCGCGAGGTTGGCGATGGCGACCGCCGGCTTCTTCACCCGGATCGTCGCGGCATGGCGTTCCAGGATGCGGGCGCACAGCGCCTCCATCGACAGATCGTGCCGGGCCTGGAACTCCTGAAAGCTGCTCATGTGGTCGGGTCCTATCGTTCGTGACGCTAATCGTTCTTGCACAAGACGGCCGTCAGGAATATAAAGCGAGCGCTCGCTCGTTTTTTCAAGCTCGCTGTTCGGAGCGCCTGCGGCGCCGCCCACCAAAAATCCCAACCACGGCCCAATCACCGGAGGAAGCATGAGCTTCACCATCGACCTGACCGGCAGGACGGCGCTGGTCACCGGCGCGTCGAGCGGCCTGGGCCGCCATTTCGCCGGGGTCCTGGCGAAGGCGGGTGCCCGCGTGGCGCTGGCCGCCCGGCGCACCGACGCGCTGGCCGAGACGAAGGCCGCTATCGAGGCCGCCGGCGGCACCGCCCAGGTCGTCGCGATGGACGTCACCGATGCCGGCTCCGTCTCCGCGGCGGTGGCGCAGGCCTGGGACGGGCACGGCCGCATCGACATTCTGGTCAACAATGCCGGCGTGACCGCAACCCGCCCCTTCCTCGACATGAGCGAGGAGGAGTGGGACCGGGTGATCGACACCAACCTGACCGGCTGCGCCCGCGTCGCCCGCGCGGTGGCGCAGCGCATGCGCGACGACGCGCAGGGCGGAGGTCGGGGCGGGGCCATCGTCAACATCGCGTCGATCCTCGGCATGCGGGTTGCCGGCCATGTGTCGTCCTACATCGCCGCAAAGGGCGGGCTGGTGCATCTGACCAAGGCGATGGCGCTGGAACTGGCCCGCCACGGCATCCGCGTCAACGCGCTCTGCCCCGGCTATGTCGAGACCGAACTGAACGCCGATTTCTTCGCCAGCGACGCCGGCAAGGCGCTGGTCAAGCGCATCCCGCAGCGCCGGCTCGGTCGGCTGGCCGATCTGGACGGGCCGCTTCTGCTGCTGGCGTCGGATGCCGGCGCCTACATGACCGGATCGGTCCTCGCCGTCGATGGTGGCCATCTGGTGTCCTCCCTCTAGTGAACGGAGCCGTTCCATGGACTTCACCCTTCCCCCGGAGCTGGACGACACCCGCCGCCGGGTGCGCGCCTTCGTCGAGGAGGAGATCCTCCCGGTCGAGGCCGACCGCGCCAACTGGGACGAGCATGAGAACATCGCCGACGCCCCCCTGGCGACCTTGCGCGCCAAGGCGAAGGCCGCTGGCCTGTGGACGCTGCAACTGCCGAAGGAGGTGGGCGGGCAGGGCCTGCCGATGGTCGGCGTCGCCGCCTGCTACGAGGAGATGAACCGCTCCATCTTCGGCCCGGTCTGCTTCAACGCCGCCGCCCCCGACGACGGCAACATGCGGCTCTTGAGCATGGTCGGCACGCCGGCCCAGAAGGAGCGCTGGCTCGCCCCCATCGTCGAGGGCCGGGTGCGCAGCGCCTTCGCCATGACCGAACCGCATCCCGGCGGCGGCTCCGACCCGTCGATGATGAAGACCAGGGCGGAGCGCAAGGGCGACCGTTGGGTCGTCACCGGGCGCAAGTGGTTCATCACCGGGGCCGACGCGGCGCAGCATTTCATCCTGATGGCCCGCACGTCCGACGATCCGCGCAAGGGGCTGACCGCCTTCCTGTTCGACAAGGACCAGCCCGGCTGGCACATCGAGCGCCGCATCCCCATCATGGGGCCGGAGGAGCATGGCGGCCATTGCGAGCTGATCTTCGACGGGCTGGAGATCGCGGACGAGAACGTGCTGATGAAGGTCGGCGACGGGCTGAAGGCGACGCAGATCCGCCTGGGGCCGGCGCGGCTGACCCACTGCATGCGCTGGACCGGCCTTGCCAAGCGCTGCCTGGAGATCGCCGCGGCTTACGTGAAGGAGCGCGAGAGCTTCGGCATGCCGCTGGCCGAACATGAGGGCGTGCAGTGGATGCTGGGCGAGACGGCGATGCAGATCGAGATCGGCCGGCTGCTGACCATGAAGGCCGCCCATGCGCTGGACAGCGGCAGCTATGCCCGCAAGGAGGTGTCGATGGCCAAGGTGCAGGTCGCCGACACCCTGTTCAAGGCGGCGGACACGGCGATCCAGCTCTGCGGCGCGCGCGGCTATTCCAAGGACACGGTGCTGGAATGGATCTACCGCTACGCCCGTCAGGCCAAACTGGTAGACGGCGCGTCGGAGGTCCACAAGATGGTGCTGAGCCGCAGCTATCTGGCCGAGGGTGACGATTTCTGGGGCTGGCGATGAGCGGCGGCGACACCGGCCTGACCGCGGAGCGCAAGGCGGCGCTGGAATCCTGGCTGGCCGGGCAGGCCGGCGCCAAGTCCGTGACGGTGACGGAGGAGGGGCGGCTCAGCGGCGGCGCCATCTCGCTCAATCTGGCGGTGACGCTGGATATTGACGGGGGGCGGCTGGACGGCAGCCATGCCTGCGTGCTGCGCACCGGCTCCGCCTCCGGCGTGTCGGCCAGCCTCGGCAAGGTGCAGGAGGCGGCGGTTCTCGGCGCCGTCTTCGCGGCCGGCGCCACGGTTCCGGAGCCGCTGTTCGTCGGATCGGACCCGGCGATGCTGGGCGCGCCCTTCTACATCATGCGGCGGGCGGCGGGCATCGCCGCCGGATTCCGCATCGTCAAGAGCGAGGAGCCGCAACGCGATCTGGCTCGCGAACTCGGGCGTCAGCTCGGCTTGATCCACCGCGTGCGGCCGGGAACCGCGGGGCTGGAGTTCCTGGCCCTGCCCGAACCGACGGCGGCGTTGCAGGCCGCCCACGATTTCCGCCGCTGGGCCGGGCGCTATGCCGTGACCGATCCGGTTCTGACCTATGGCCTGCGCTGGCTGGAGCGGAACGCGCCGCCGGTGGGCGATCTCGTGCTGTGCCACCGCGATTACCGCACCGGCAACTACATGGTCAAGGGCGGCCAGCTGTCCGCGATCATCGATTGGGAGTTCGCGGGCTGGTCCGACCCGATGGAGGATCTGGGCTGGTTCTGCGCCGCCTGCTGGCGCTTCGGCCGCAACGACCGCGAGGCCGGCGGCATTGCCGACCGCGCCGATTTCTATGCGGGCTATGAGGAAACCGCCGGCCGCCGGGTGGACCCGCATGCCGTCGCCTATTGGGAAGCGGCGGCCTGCATGCGCTGGGCGGTCATCGCCATCCAGCAGGCCAATCGCCACATCTCCGGCACCGAACCGTCGCTGGAACTGGCGCTGACCGGGCGGATGCTGCCGGAGATCGAAATGGACCTGTTGCTGCACCTGGACGCCGTCGCGGCGCGCGGAGTTTTCCTATGATCAACGACGATTCCAAGGCCGGCGACCTCGTCGCCATCGCGCTGCGCAGTTTCCGCGAGTCGATCCTGCCGGTGATCCCGGCCGACCAGCGCTTCACCGCGCTGATGATCGCCAACGCGCTCGGCGTGGCCGAACGGGAACTGGCGGCCGGCGGCAAGGCCGACGCGGAGCTTGCCGACGCGGTGGGGAAGCTCATCGATGCCAAGGGCGATCTGCGGGCGCTGCTGCCCCGGCTCTGCACCGACATCGACGCCGGACGGTTCGATTCTCCCGAGCGGCAGCAGGCATTGCGGGCGGTGCTGAAGGACATCACGCGGGCGAGGCTGGCGGTGAGCAATCCGAAGCGGCTGGCGGCGGAAACGTCCCGATCCGATGCGCCGGGATCGGTAAGATGAGCCTGTTCGCCCCGCTGGACGGCACCGTCGCGCGGCGGCGGCTGTATCTGCTGCGCCACGGCCATGTCGCCTATTACGATGCCGATGGCAAGCCGTTGAACCCGAAGCTGGCCGCCCTGACCGAGCGCGGACGGGAAGAGGCGCGGGCGGCCGGCCGGCTGCTCTCCGCCGTGCCGCTCGACCGCGTGCTCTGTTCCGGCCTCGCCCGGACGCGGCAGACGGCGGAACTGGTCGCCGAACCGCATGGGCTGGCGGTGGAGGACCATCCGGCCTTCCTGGAAATCCGCGCCGGGCGGCTGGCCGGCGTTCCGAAGGAGAAGCGCGAGGCCGCCTATGTCTACGGCTTCGATGCGGCGACGGAAGAGGGCAGCTTTGCCGGCGGCGACGGCTTCGCCGCGGTCCGTGACCGGGTGGTGCCGGCCATCGAGGCGCTGGTGCTGGAACCCGGCTGGACCCATCTGGCGCTGGCCGCCCATGACGGCGTGAACCGCATGCTGCTGTCCTGGGCCTGCGGGGCCGGGCTGTCCGCCTTGTCGGCCTTCGAACAGGATTACGGCTGCATCAACATCATCGACGTCGATGTGGCCGACGGCCGGGTGCTGCGCCGCCTGATCCGTGCCGTGAACCTGACCCCCGGGAACCCGGCAAAGCTCAACCTCCACCGCACCAGCCTGGAGGAGGCCTTCGGTCCGCTGCTGGATTTGGACTGACGGCCGCCGCCGGGCAGTCCGTCAGTGCCGTGCCGCCTTGTGGTCGCCATGTTCGCGCTTCTCGGCGGTATCGCGGCCGATCAGCTTGTTGAAGTTGGAGCCCTCTTCATAGAGCAGCGCCAGCTGAGAGTCCTCGAACTGCTGGAAGAATTCGTTCCAGTCGATTTCCTCCAACTCGCCATGGTCGGATTGGCGGGCCTTGGGGAACATCAGGCGCAGCAGGCCGACGCCGGTCTTGCGGTTCTTGCCGCCGTCTTCGTCATGGGTGCTGCGGACGACAGCGGGCTTGCCGCCGTGGCTTTCGGCCCAGCGGCGGATCTCGTCGTGGTCGGTGGTGGTCTTTGCCATGGGTATCCTCCGGGTCGGTGTCCTGGCGGGACGCATTCCCGTACCAGAACAGCCGGCGCCGGAAGGTGTTGCGGGTTCAGCGGGCCGCAGGGTCTGCCGCCCGCCCTGCTGCCGATCAGGCTTCGGTAAGCTCCATCGTCTGGCGGGCGAGGCTATCGCGCTCGCGGTCCTGGCGGCTCGGCGCCTCGACCCAGGCGATGCGCAGGATGTTGGTCGATCCCGGCATGCCGAAGGGAACGCCGGCGGTGATGACCAGCCGCTGCCCTTCCTCGGCCAACCCATGGACGAAGGCCAGACGGGCGGCCTTGTGCACCATGTCGGAGAAATTCTGCACATCCTCGGTCAGCACGGCGTGGACGCCATAGGCCAGCACGAGGCGGCGGGCGATGGCGGCCTTTTCGGTCATGCAGAGGATCGGCACCTCCGGCCGTTCGCGGGCGGCCCTGAGCGTGGTGGAGCCGCTGCTGGTATAGGTCGCGATGGCCGCCGCCTTGATGGTGTGGGCGACCTGACGGGCGGCGGCGGTGATGGCGTCGGACGCGGTCTGCTCCGGATCGGCGTGCTGCGCGTCCATCATGGTGCGATACAGCGTGTCGCCTTCGACCCGCCGGGCGATGCGGTCCATGATGGCCACCGCTTCGATCGGATACTCGCCCGACGCGGTTTCCGCCGACAGCATGACCGCATCGGCGCCGTCGAACACCGCTGTAGCGACGTCGGAGGCCTCGGCACGGGTCGGGGCGGGGGCGGAGATCATCGATTCCAGCATCTGGGTGGCGACGATCACCGGCTTGCCGGCCAGACGGGCGGCATGCACGATGCGCTTCTGGATCGACGGCACATCCTCCGGCGGCATTTCCACGCCCAGGTCGCCGCGGGCCACCATGACGCCGTCCGACATCTCGACGATGCGGTCGAGATGCTGGATCGCCTGCGGCTTCTCCAGCTTGGACAGCAGGGCGGCGCGGCCGCCGATCAGCTTGCGCGCCTCGGCCACGTCCTCGGGACGCTGGACGAAGCTGAGCGCCACCCAATCGACCCCCTGGTCGAGGGCGAAGTCGAGGTCGGCGCGGTCCTTGGCGGTCAGCGGCGACAGCGGCAGCACCACGCCGGGGACGTTGACGCCCTTGCGGTCGGACAGCTTCGTGCCGGAAACCACCACGGTCTCGGCGAAGTCGGCACCGCAGGCGGTCACCCGCAGCCGCACCTTGCCGTCGTCCAGCAGCAGTTCGGCGTCCGGCACCAGGGCGGCGAAGATCTCCGGATGCGGCATGCCGACCCGGCGGGCGTCACCCGGCTCCGACAGCAGGTCGAGGCAGAAGGACTGGCCGGCGGTGAGCGTCACCGGACCGTCGGCGAAGCGGCCGAGCCGCAGCTTCGGTCCCTGCAGGTCGGCCATGATGGCGATGGGGCGGCCGGTCTCCTCCTCCAGCGCGCGGATGGCGCGGACGCGCTCGCCATGGTCCTCGTGGCTGCCGTGGCTGAAGTTCAGGCGGAAGACGTCGACGCCGGTTTCGAACAGGCGGCGGATCATCGCGGGCGAGGAGGAGGACGGACCCAGCGTGGCGACGATTTTCGTCTGCCGGTAACGGCGGATCGGCTTGGCAGTGCTCATGGGGTAACAGGCTCCGAAGAGAAGATGGTGGCCGTGCGGGACAGGAAGGGGGGCGGGCGGCGTCGCCGCCTCAGGCCACCCCGAACCGGTAGACGATGGACCCGGCATACCATTGGCCGGGGCGCAGCACGGTCGAGGGGAAGGAGGGAATGTTGACGGAGTTCGGGAATTTCGACGGTTCGGCGCAGAAGGCGCTGTGTTTGGTGTAGAGCGTGCCGCCCTTGCCGACGTCGCGGGGGGCTTTGCCCTCCAGGAAATTGCCGGTGTAGAGCTGAAGGCCGGGCTCGGTCGACAGCACCTCCAGCGTCCGGCCGCTGCCGGGGTGGAGGATGCGGGCCTGCAGCGCCGGCGCCGAACCGGATGCCGGCTTGTCGATCACATAGTGCAGGTCATAGCCCTTGCCGAGCGCCAGCATGCGGTCGTCGGCGTCGATGCGGTCGCCGAAGGCCGCCGGGGTACGGAAGTCCAGCGGTGTGCCGGTGACGTCCACCACCTCGCCGGTCGGCACCGCGGTGTCGCTGAGCGCCAGATAGCGGCCGGCATGGACGGTGGCGACATGGTCGAGGATGGACGATCCGAGATCGCCCGACAGGTTGAAGAAGGTGTGGTCGGTGAAGTTGGCGATGGTGGTCTTGTCGGCCGCCACAGCGGTCCAGGCGATGGTCAGGGCGTTGTCGTCGCCGACCGAATAGACCAGCCGCACCGGCAGGGTGCCGGGGAAGCCTTCCTCGCCGTCCTGGAAGACGTAGGTCAGCTCCAGGCTGGATTCGTCCAACTGTCGGGCGTCGAAGACGCGGAAGCGCGAACCGCGCTGGCCGCCATGCACGGTGTTGGGCGGGCTGTTGACCGAAGCCTGATGCTCCACGCCGTCCAGCGTGAAGCGTCCGCCGTCGATGCGCCCGCAGTAGCGCCCGATGAAGGAGCCCATGGAGGGCTGGCCGCCCATCGCGCCATCGATGGTGTCATAGCCCTGGACGACGTCGCCCAGCGTGCCGTCGCGGTCGGGAACCAGGATCTGTTCGATCTTGGCGCCGTAATTGGTGATCCGCACCACCATGCCCCGGCCGTTGCGCAGGGTGAACAGGTCCACCGGCTTGCCGTCGATGGTGGCGCGGTAATCGTCGCGCTTTAAGTCGGTGTAGGTCGCCATGGTCCAGGCATCCCCGTGGAAGAAATTACAGAAAACCGAGAAGCAGCAGCCCCAGGATCATCACGACGCGCAGGAGCAGTGCCGTTTCCAATGGGTCCGCGGTCATGGTTTGGGCCTCACCGGAAGCATCGTGGTATTATTATACTAATATATTAGAGCCGAAGGCAAACCGCTTCGGCATTTTCACGACGGTGCGGACAGTATGCCGCAGGGGGCGGGTGGTAAGGCTGGGAAACTTTGCGAAGCTTCGGGGCGTGAGGTGGGGGATTGCCCTTGCCTTCGAAGCTCTTGATCCTGACCAGCTCGCGTCAGGAGCCGTCAGTATGGCGGATAGAACCGACCGGGATCGTGGCCGACGGCCGGTTGTTCCGCGTCGACAGATCAGGGAAATCGCATCTGGCGAGCATGAGCGCACGCAAGGAATCTCGTCATCCCCGCCTGCGCGCTATGGGATACACAGATCTCGCACTTGCGAAATGACGTGCAGCTTGGCATTGAGGACAGCCCCTCTCCCCTCGCGGGAGAGGGGTTGGGGTGAGGGGGCGCAAACTGAATTTCCCTGGCCTTCGGCCTGCCGCACCCCTCATCCCAACCCTTCTCCCGCAAGGGGAGAAGGGCCACTCGCTGCCAAAGGCTGCTGTCCTTTCGCAAATGCGAGATCTGTGCATCCGATAGAGCCAGCGCGGGGATGACAGATGTTCTCTCATGGGAAACAGCCGGTCAAATGCGATTGCCTCGGCGCGGAATGCTCACGCCCGGCCCAGAACCGTCGCGATGGCGCTTTCCAGCGCGGTCAGGTCGGGTTCGATGTGGGTTCCGGCGGGAAAGACAGTCTCCGCACCGGGGCGGACGATGCCGATGAAGGGCAGGCCGTTGGTCTGCGCCGCCTCCAGGTCGGTCAGGGCGTCGCCGACGAAGACGCTGCGGCTGGTGTCGATGCCGTGGCGGGCGATCAGGTCGGCGACGACGATGGTCTTGTGGCGGGGGCTGCCGGCGACCTCGGCGAACAGCGGCGTCCAGCCGCGGCGCTCCACGATACGCCGCAGTTCCGTCTCCGGCGTGCCGGAGGCGATGAACAGCGGGTGCCGCTCGCCATTGCGGCGAATGAAGTCGAGCGCGCCGGGGATCTCCTCGCAGGCGGTGACGGCGTCTTCCACCATCGCGCCGACGCGCCGGACCATGTCCTCGATCCGCGTCTCGTCCCGCGGCAGACCCAGCAATTCCCGGTCGAAGTGGTGGAGCATCTGCCCCCGCGGCAACCCGCCATTGCGGTGGTAGAAATCGGCGATTGCCCGGTCCACCTCCGGGCCATGCCCGCGGTACAGGCTGAGAAAGGCTTCAAGCTTGATCGCGTTCGAGTCGACGATCACTCCGTCGAAGTCGAACAGGACCGCTTGGCAGGGCAAGGTCATATCCAGGTCCCGTTTGCAGGTCTCGATAAGGGGGGAGCATCCGCAGGACGGAAAGGAAGCCGCCGGCCATAATAGCATGGCGGGCCTTCGGTCCGAGTGGAGCATCCGGAAGCTGCCCCATGGAACGGTCACTGGAAGCGGCCGTGCGGCAAAATATGGGGCAGGCTGCGGCACCGATTGCAATATATTAGTATGCTCAAGCCTTGGAAAGCCCGTTTGCCGGTCTGCTGCCCTTCGACGCAGGCGCTACCCCAAACGGGGCTGACGATTGGACGGCGACCTTGCCACCCCTGCGGCGCCACTTGTCTTCGTAGCGCCGGCGTTCGGCCGCGGCGGATGGATCGCTGCCCATGGCGAAGGTCCAATAGCCGATCTGGAAGGCGATGTAGCAGGGCAGGAGGAACTCCAGCAGCCGCCGGTCCAGCCCCACGGCTGCGTCAACCGCGCGGCACAGGGTGCGCGCCTGCGCATCGGACAGGTCGAACTCCACGATGCCGCCGGCCACATCCCAGGCGACATCCTGGCAACCGATCAGGTCATGCGCGGCGGCATGGTCCAGCGCATCGGCCTTCATCAGGCGCCCGTCCGGCAGCCGCAGCCATTCCCAGCGATGCAACCGGTTGTCGGTGACCACGCGCCGTATGGCGGTCTCCAACCCGGCGAGCCGGTCCGGCGTCCAGCGGTCCAGCACCATGGCGGCATCGCTGCCCAGCGCCTCCGCGACATTGGTGCGGGCCATGGTCAACAGGTCGGGCAGGGGTGCGCCGGAGCCCGGAAGGGCCGGCAGATGCCGGGCGCGGAAGGTGAGATAATCGGCGAGGCGGTCCACGGCTCCCGGCGCAACATCCGTCAGCGGGCGGGCATCCTCCAGCCAGCGTTCGGCAAGGAAGCCATGGCGCAGACCCGCCGGTTCGGGGGTGAAACCCGCAGCATGGAGCGTACGGGCGCGTTCAAGCAGGTCCGCCCCGGCCCGGCCCAGGCCGGCGAACTTCAGCAGCCACGGGCCGCTGCCGGTGCGCAGAAGGAACTTCCGGCGCTCCTGCCGTGGATTGGCCGGGAGGGAGCCGGTGGAGTTGTGCATCCGCCGCCACGCCCCGCCCGACAGGTCTTCCAGCGGTTCGATTGGCGGGCCGAGCAAATCCTCGAACCAGCGCTCCAGTGGTGGGAACGGCCCGTCGCCCGACCGGAACAGCGAATCGAAATCGACCACCGGGCGCGCTGCCGCGGCCCAGCGCCGGCGGTGCTGCTCGGATGCCTGGGGGCCGAGCTCGCCGCCATGGCCGGGCAGGAAGGCGATCCGGTCCGCGGCGACGCCCTGTGCTTCAAGCCAGTCGGCCACCGCGCCGAAGGAACTGCCGGACAGCCCCGGCCCTTCGTCCACGATGACGTAACCGGTGCTTGGATCCGCCATCATCCTGGCGCGCAGCCGGTTCGAGATCCGCAATTCCCGCCGGAACGGATGCCCCACCGGGCGCAGCGTTATCGGTGGACAGGATTTCAGCGCCACTGACGCCAAAGCCGCCAGTCCGGTGCCGATGCTGCGCAGACCGATCACCACCGGGCCGGCGGAAAAGCTCGGTGGCAATTTCGTTGCGGCCTCCAGGTAGGCTTCGGGATAAAGGCTGTAGAAGGCATAGCCCTCTGCCCGCCGCATGCGGATCATGACCGGCAGGGGGAAAGCGGCGAGGCTTTCCAGAGGATGCGGGTCGAGCGGAACCGCGGTTTCCTGCCGCTCCACCGGCCGCCAGGACCGGGCGACGCGATGGGCGAGGTCCATGACAATCGTCATGGCCGCCTGCTGCAACGGCGTGCAATCATCCTCGCCGTTGCTGTGGAATTCCCAATCCGCAAGACCCTGCGCCAGTTCCGCCGCTTCGATGAACAACGTTACCAGGGCGCCGTGCCGCTCCGCTCCGCGGCCGAGCCGGGCGACACGGGTAAGCCCCTGTTCCAGCCGTGCGATGGTGCGGCGCGGATCCTCGCTGGTGTCCCGGTCGCCATAGACCAGCATGGCGTCCTCCCCGCCGGCCGCCCCGTCACCAGGTCGGGAAGAACAGCAGCAGCAGGGCCATGACCGCGAGGATGCCCAGAATTGTCCACATGGCGGGACGACCCAAGCCCCGCGAGGTGCCGGCCTTCGGGAGTTCAGTGCCTACTTTCCGGAAAGGGCCAGCCATCGTGTGTGCTCCTGAATTCGTCGATCTGTCGGTAATCAACAGGGCAGGGCTGGCAAAGTTGCCGGTTCCGGATGCGGTTCCCCATCCGGCGCAGCGTCCGCCATGGCGTGCCGAACGAGGTCGCCGGAGGAGCTTTCCGCTTTAACGCCATAGGGTTGATCGCCATCCGCAATTTTCCTGCGGACAAACGCGAAAAAACCACTTCCCAAGCAACGCGCCTATGGGCAAACTCTATAGCAGCAATAGAAAAAACGACACGGATACCACTAAAGAATTTCGTGCAATACAGGAAACACGGAAGGAGACCCCCACGATGCCGCTTCGCCGCCTCACCCTTCTCGCCGCCGGCCTGACGATGGCCTGGCTGGGTGTTGCCGCAGCCGGTTCCAAGGATACGCTGCTGAACGTTTCCTACGATCCCACGCGGGAATTCTATGTCGAGTTCAACAAGGCATTCGCCAGAAAGTGGGAGGCGGAGACCGGCCGTGCCCTGACCGTGCGCCAGTCGCATGGCGGCTCCGGCAAACAGGCACGGTCGGTCATCGACGGGCTGGACGCCGACATCGTGACCCTGGCGCTGGGATACGACATCGACGCCATCGCCGATGCCGGCCTGCTGCCGAAGGACTGGCAGACCCGCCTGCCGAACAACAGCGCCCCCTACACCTCGACCATCGTGTTCCTGGTGAAGAAGGGGAACCCGAAGGGGATCAAGGACTGGAACGATCTGGTGAAGCCGGGCGTCCAGGTCGTCACGCCGAACCCGAAGACCTCCGGCGGCGCCCGCTGGAACTATCTGGCCGCCTGGGCCTACGCCCTGCAGGCGAATGGCGGCGACGAGGGCAAGGCCAAGGAATTCGTGTCGCAACTGCTGAAGAACGTCCCGGTCCTGGACAGCGGCGCCCGCGGTTCCACCGTGACCTTCACCCAGCGGGAGATCGGCGACGTCCTGCTGGCCTGGGAGAACGAGGCCTATCTGTCGCTGCAGGAATTCGGCGCCGACAAGTTCGAGATCGTGGTGCCCAGCCTGTCGATCCTGGCCGAGCCGCCGGTCGCCGTCGTCGACAAGGTCGTCGACCGCAAGGGAACCCGCAAGGTGGCCGAGGCCTACCTGCAATTCCTCTACACCCGTGAAGGGCAGGAGATCGCGGCCAAGAACTATTACCGCCCGCGACTTCCGGAGCTCGCGACCCGGTATGCGGGTCGATTTGCCGATGTTAAGCTGGTCACAATCGACCAATTCGGGGGCTGGCGTGCCGCGCAAGAGAAGCATTTCTCCGACGGTGGTGTCTTCGACCAGATCTTCCAGAAGGGGCGCTGATCCATGGTCGCCGCTGCCGGCAGCGACGGCGCTCCGGCGGGAAAGGGTGGCGCGGTGACGGTCCGCGCGCCGGTTCCCCTCTTCCGGAAGCCCCTCTTCCGAAAGCCGAGCGTGCTTCCGGGTTTCGGGCTGACGCTGGGCTTCACGCTCACCTATCTCGGCTTCATCGTGCTGATTCCGCTGGCCGCCCTGATCCTGCGGGCCAGCGGTCTGGGGTGGAGCGGCTTCTGGTCGGCGGTGACCACGCCCCGGGTGATCGCCGCGTTCGAGGTCAGTTTCGGCCTCTCCTTCGCCGCGGCGCTGACCAACGCGGTGTTCGGCTTTCTGGTGGCCTGGGTGCTGGTGCGCTACGACTTTCCCGGCAAGCGGCTGGTCGACGCGCTGGTCGATCTGCCCTTCGCCCTGCCGACCGCGGTGGCCGGCATCGCGCTCAGCGCGCTTTATGCACCGAACGGCTGGCTGGGCAGGCCGCTGAACGAGCTGTTCGGCCTGAAGGTCGCCTTCACGCCGCTGGGCATCGCCATCGCTTTGACCTTCATCGGCCTTCCCTTCGTCGTCCGCACCGTCCAGCCGATCCTGCAGGACCTGCCGGCGGAGGAGGAGGAGGCCGCGGCCTCCCTCGGCGCCTCGCGCTTCCAGACCTTCCGCAGCGTGATCCTGCCGGCGGTCCTGCCGGCGCTGGTGACCGGCTTTGCGCTGTCCTTCGCCCGTGGCGTCGGTGAATACGGGTCGGTCATCTTCATCGCCGGCAACATGCCCGGCCTGACCGAGATCCTGCCGCTGCTGATCGTCATCAAGCTGGAGCAGTACGACTATGCCGGCGCCGCCGCGGTCGGCACTGCCATGCTGGGCGTCTCCTTCGTCATGCTCCTGATCCTCAACCTTCTGCAGCAGTGGATGAGGTCGCGCCATGCCCGCTGAGATCCCGGCCCGCACCGGTATTTCCGCGCCGGCCTCCATGCCCATGCCGCCCGCGCAATCGGCCCTGAACGAACCCGCCTGGGTCCGCGCCGCGCTGATCGGGGGAGCCCTGCTGTTCCTGGCGCTGTTCCTGCTGCTGCCCCTGGTGGCGGTGTTCGTCGAGGCGCTGCGCCGCGGGTTCGACGCCTACTGGACGGCGCTGGTCGAACCGGATGCCGTCGCCGCGATCCAACTGACGCTGATCGTCGCCGCCATCTCGGTGCCGGCCAACCTGCTGTTCGGCGTCGCCGCGTCCTGGTGCATCGCCAAGTTCGACTTCCGCGGCAAGAACCTGCTGATCACGCTGATCGACCTGCCCTTCTCCGTCTCGCCGGTGATCTCGGGCCTGATCTTTGTGCTGCTGTTCGGGATGAACGGCCTGTTCGGCACCCATCTGCGCGACATGGGCGTCCAGATCATCTTCGCGGTGCCGGGGCTGGTGCTTGCCACCGTCTTCGTCACCTTCCCCTTCGTGGCGCGCGAACTGATCCCGCTGATGCAGGAACAGGGCTCCGACGAGGAGGAAGCGGCGCTGGTTCTGGGGGCCTCCGGCTGGCAGACCTTCCGGCGGGTCACGCTGCCCAACATCAAGTGGGCGCTGCTCTATGGCGTGCTGCTGTGCAACGCCCGCGCGATGGGCGAGTTCGGCGCGGTGTCCGTCGTCTCCGGCCATATCCGGGGCGAGACCAACACGATGCCGCTGCATGTCGAGATTCTCTATAACGAATACAATTTCGTCGCCGCCTTCGCGGTCGCCTCGCTCCTGGCCATGCTGGCCCTGGTCACGCTGGTCGTGAAGACCGCGCTGGAGTGGCGATTCGGGGACGAGCTGGCGGCGGCCCGGCACTGATCGCCGGATTCTGGAGAGGACAACGCGACCGATGGCGATCCAGGTTTCAGGAATCACCAAGCGCTTCAACGATTTCACCGCACTGGATTCAATCGATCTGGAGGTGAAGTCGGGGGAGCTTCTGGCCCTGCTCGGCCCGTCCGGCTCGGGCAAGACGACGCTTCTGCGCATCATGGCCGGGCTGGAAAGCCCCGATGCGGGTGGGCTTCTGCTGAACGGGGAGGAGGCGCTCGGGCTGAAGCCGCGCGACCGGCAGGTCGGCTTCGTCTTCCAGCACTACGCCCTGTTCCGGCACATGACCGTGTTCGAAAACGTCGCCTTCGGGTTGAAGGTGCGTCCACGCGGCCAGCGCCTGGGCAGCGCCGAGATCCGCCGGCGCGTGACCGAGCTGCTGGAACTGGTGCAACTGTCGCCCTTCGCCGGCCGTTACCCGGCGCAGCTGTCGGGCGGCCAGCGCCAGCGCGTGGCGCTCGCCCGCGCTCTGGCCATCGAGCCCAAGGTGCTGCTGCTCGACGAGCCCTTCGGCGCGCTCGACGCCAAGGTTCGCAAGGAATTGCGGCGCTGGCTGCGCAAGCTGCATGACGACATCCACATCACCTCCGTCTTCGTCACCCACGATCAGGAGGAGGCGCTGGAACTGGCCGACCGCGTGGTGGTGATGAACCAGGGCCGGATCGAGCAGATCGGCACCCCGGCGGAGGTCTACGACCACCCGGCCTCCGCCTT